>NZ_JABXKO010000091.1:0-70582 GCF_017114965.1 Nostoc sp. JL31 | reverse complement strand
AGTTTACTTTGACGCATTCATTGACCTTGCTACAATTCATATCTGGATTAACAAAATATTATTAGTGGGATAGGTTCAAATGTTTTGTTATCTGCTAAAGCCGGACTCAGCCCACCTAGCCAAAGAATAAAGCTGAGGAAAATTATTAAAATGCGACTTAACTTTTTCACTGGATTTATCAATTGGAAAACTTTTTGTATTTTGCACGTGTAACTCTGCGCTAACAACCGAAGTTAAGGAACTTAAGAAATAAATTTAAAAATTTTTGATCGGCAATTTTCCAAAGCTTTGACCAGTAAGGATTTTATCCCCTGACAACTTCAGCAAAACTTCTGGTTCATCTCTAGCAGTTCTGCAAAAAATGCATCGTCAGTCACAATAGATATCTGGTGAAATTAAATCTGCGTTATCCAGAACCCTTGTAAAAACGTAACACTGCTACGTCTCTACATTCATATTTCTAATGTTCATAATATTTAACAAATCTGATTTCAGGAAAAGCACATCTCATCTTTGTAGCACCCTCTTAAGTGAAGTAAATATTTTGGCGGCATATTACAGGCGCTAACTACTGACTATTACTTTATGAGTATATGTATAAAACTTAAGGGACAGTAATGAATCCACTACAACGCAGGCGCAAACGGGGTGTTATTCTTACACCTCAAGGATTTGAGAAACTTCAAACAGCAAAATGTCGGGCACAAAGTTGGGAAAACTTAGATAAACGTTATACTTTGGAAGATTTAAGCGATCGCACTGGCTTAGATCCAGATACAGTGATGAAGGTATTTCATTGCCAAATAGGAGTTGACAAACAAACTCTAAACACCTGTTTCAGAGCTTTTAATTTATTACTTGAACCAAGTGATTATCAGCTAACTCGGACTGATGAAGTAATCAGTAATCAGCATTCAATCCAAAATTTAACTGATTGGGGCGAAGCACCCGATATCTCTGTATTTTTAGGACGCACAGCAGAATTAACAACACTAAAACACTGGATTCTCGAAGAACACTGTCGACTAGTGACTTTGTTAGGTATGGATGGGATGGGCAAAACCAGCTTATCAGTAAAGCTAGCAGAGCAAATTCAAAATAAGTTTGAGTTTGTAATTTGGCGCAGTCTCCGCAATGCTCCACCAGTTAAAGATATGCTAGCCGATCTAATTAAACTTTTATCAAAAGGGCAGGAAACTCATTTACCAAAAACTTTAGATGACAGAATTTCACAGTTGATTCATTATTTAAAAAAGGCTCATTGTTTATTGATATTAGATAATCTAGAGACAATTTTACAAAAGGCTTCAGGTAAATATGATACTGGATATTATCATCAAGGTTACGAGGGTTATAGCGAACTTATAAGACGAGTGGCACAAACCCTTCATCAAAGCTCCTTAGTGCTTACAAGTCAGGAAACGCCAGGAGAAATTAGGCAACTGATAGGAGAAAACTTACCTATTAGGGCATTACAACTAAAAGGCTTACAAATTACAGAAGTAGAAGAAATCTTTAAAACTAAGGGTGCTTTTTGGGGTTCAACTGGTGATTTGCATCAACTCATTGAGAGCTATGCAGGTAATCCATTGGCATTAAATATAGCCTTTAACAAAATTGATAAGTTATTTGACGGTAATATTTCGGAGTTTTTAAACCAAAAAACATTAGTTTTTGGCGAGATTAGCCAGCTTTTAAAAGAGAATTTTAAACGCGTGTCAGATACAGAAAATATAATTATTGAGTGGTTAGCAAGTAATCCTCAGCCAGCCTCAATTACAGAACTGCGATCGCAAATATCACCTAAGATACCTACACCACAATTACTAGATGCTTTAGAATCTTTGCAAGAGCGCTCTCTAGTAGATAAGAATGCTAATCTTTTCTCGGTTCCACTAATGATTAGAGAATATATAAATCACCAATTAATCCAAAACAAAATTAGTTCCAATATCAAACAGCGCCAGCGTCCATCACAAAAACATCGCTCAATTACTACCAGAGAAAAAAGCAAACTCCCGTTTAATATTCCAGCGCATCCCGTCGTGAAGCAGCAAGGTTAATTTATCAGCAGTAAACTCAAAATGCAACTGACGATTTTTAAATTCTAGCCAAGCATCTTTAAAATTCTGCTTTGTTAAATCTCGAAATGCAACCGTTAAATGGGGTGCAAAAGGGCGGGTTTTAGAAACCTTGTCAACAATTTGCAAGTTGCTTTCTGTATAAGCCATTAAATCAGCTTGCAAAGTTAAAAGCTCTTGACTTCTGACGACATTAATGTATACAACACGAGGTGCAAAGGCATCAAACCCTTTGAGTGTAATTGCTACCGGCTGTTGTCCACTGGCAAACTCCTTCAAGGATGCTTCTAACAGTGGCAAGTTAGCATCTGCCCATTCAAAGGGCGGTTGCAGGGTAATATGAGGCGGAGACTTTAGCGCCCCGCTACTAGCATAGCGCTCGGCAAAATACTGCTTAATCTCGTTGGCGTAGTCTTGAATATCTTGTGGTGGTAGGAGGGCAACAAAAAAACGGCTCATATATCTATATTAATTAGTATTAATTAGTAAATCACTATAGTTCGTGTATATTGCTACTCAAATGGTACTCAAAAATAGTCATAACTAAAGCAGACTGTCTGTTGTAACTGGAGTTAAGAAGCTAATGCCGTGGTTTGTAAAAATTGAAGAGGGGAAAGTTGATAAACCTACCTTTGACCAATATGTACCTGCTCACAAAGCCTACATTCGGGAATTAATTACTAAAGGACACAAAGCGCGAACAGGCTATTGGGTGGAGCAAAGAGGTGGAATGTTACTGTTTGAGGCAGCCTCAAAGGAGGAAGCAGAAACGATTGTGGCTGATGACCCCTTGGTGAAACATGGCTGCGTCAACTATCAGCTTTATGAATGGCGAATTGTTATGGAATAACACACACTTACTGAATTTTAATGTTATGCTTATTGAAGACCTGGATCTATGCGATCGCAACACCCAAATCTTGTCAGAACCGGAAGGTAGCAGCAACACGGGAGGCTTGTGGTAGGCGTAGTCTCCGGGTCGCCTTATTTTTAGGAGCTGTCAGCAACAATGCCTGGTTTTGGAGATATTGTTCAAAAAGCTTTTTACCTCGGTGTTGGGTTAGCTTCTTACGCAGGTGAGAAAGCAGGGGGAAAATTAGCCGAAGTGCGATCGCAAGTCCAAAAGCTGGCAGATGAAATGGTGGCAAAGGGCGAAATGAACACAGAAGAAGCTCGCCGCTTCGTTGAAGATATGATGAAGCAAGCCCAACAAGCCCAACCATCCGGTGAAACCTCACCAGAAACGCCCCCTTCTCAACCTCGTCGCATTGAAATTTTAGAGGAAGATGAAGAGCCAACGGTCAAAGAGGCATCAAATGATGAGAATGTAGATAAATTGCGCGATGAAGTGCTAAAGCTGCAAGACGAGTTAAAACGATTGCAACGCGATCAATAAAAAGCATTATTTGAGCGTAATATCACCAATAAGTGGCATTTTGACATGACACTTCGGATTAAAACTTGATAAGATACATTGCCTAGTGTGTATTCTAATGCTTCAAGCCAGATAACACAAAGCGTCCTGTTTATAGCCTGCAAAGGTGTCAAGTTTATGGAACAGTGGCAAAAAGATTTAGTAGAAATCGTCGAAACAGTGGCTGATGAAGTAGAGCGCTTCTTCCTGGGAATGAGTGAAGTGGTGGACGCATTTTTTGAGCTAACGGAAGAAGTCACCGAGCAAGTACATAATAATATTGTTACTGAAGTCGATCAGTATCTACAGGATTTGGCTGAACCAATGTTGGAAGCTTACTGGGAACTGGAAGACATTGTAGCAGATGTAGATCCGGGTTTTCCTTATTCAGTTGAACCCACATCTGAAAAAAATCCTGCCTGTATCGGTTGTAGTCATTACCACGGTCAAGTTTATGTTGGTAATTTGTTAGTTTGTGCTATGCATCCCCACGGTTGTGAAGATGAGAATTGTCCAGACTGGGAGAAGGAAGAGTATTGAGGGGGAGTTAGGAGTTAGGAGTTAGCAGTTAGGAGTTAACAAGCTACAACATTACTAAAAGGACGTAAAGATAAGTAGAATAACTAATGACAAATGACAAATGACAAGTGACAAGTGACAAATAAGAAATGACAACCGATAAATTATCTGAAAGTGCATCTCAGGCAAGCCAAGAAATGAAATATGGCGAACGCGACATTGCCGAAGGTAAACTAATTACCTTTCCGAATCCGCGTGTGGGGAGGCGATATGACATTAACATTACTTTGCCGGAATTTACTTGTAAATGTCCGTTTTCCGGTTATCCTGACTTTGCAACAATTTATGTTAGCTATGTGCCTGATGAACGGGTAGTAGAATTGAAGGCGCTCAAACTTTATATTAATAGTTACCGCGATCGCTACATTTCCCACGAAGAATCTGCCAATCAAATTTTAGATGATTTTGTGGCTGCTTGCGATCCGTTGGAAGTCACGGTGAAAGCAGATTTCACGCCTCGCGGTAATGTACATACTGTAGTTGAAGTGCGTCACCAAAAGTAACATCATTGCTGATGAGTGCAGATGGGATTAATCGGCTTCATTCAGCAATTTTCTTCACAGCAGATTGCACTTGAAGCACAACTTTTTTTGATAAAGGAATATATCCAAGTTCCAAACTGGATTTTTGCCCGTCAATCACAGCCCAATTCACAAAGTTTTTCAGTGCTTGAGCTTTGACTCGGTTGGGATATTGGTGATAAGTTAAAAGCCAGCTGTAAGTGACAATGGGATAAGACTGGGCACCTGTAGGATCGGTGATAAAAGCAATCAAGTTATCACCTGGTAATTTGACTGCTTCTAAAGTTTGTGCGACGGATTTTGGTGTTGGTGTAATATAATTACCAGATTTATTTTCTAAAGCAGCCACAGGAAGCTTATTTTGTTTGGCGTAAATGTATTCTACATAGCCAATAGCTCCTGGTATCTGTTGAATCAGGGCGGTAACACCTTCGTTACCCTTTCCACCAATTCCGACTCGCCATGCTACAGATTTACCAGCCCCAACTTTGCTTTTCCATTCTGGACTGATGGCGCTTAGGTGTTGCGTGAACACGCTTGTAGTTCCACTACCATCTGTTCGGTTTACAACTTGAATCGGTAAATCGGGTAAACTTACACCTGGATTAGCTGCGGCTATCCTAGGATGATTCCAATTCGTAATTTTTCCGAGAAAGATATCTACGTAAACTTGGCGTGGTAGCCTGAGAGCAGGTGACACATTCACTTGAGGCGACTGCTGTGCAACTGGTGTGAGGTTATAAGCCAGCACAATAGAACCAGCAGTTATTGGCAAAGCAATTACTCCCCGTTTTATCTTGGCTGCTTGTTCCTTTGTAATTCCCACATCACTAGCTGCAAAATCTACAGTACCGTCGATGAGCTGTTGCACTCCAGCACTGCTTCCTATGGCTTGATAGTTAATTTGTATATTGGGATTTCGCTGGTTGTAATCTGAAAGCCAACGCTCATACAAAGGTGCGGGAAAACTTGCCCCAGTACCAACAAGGGAAACACGCTTTATGTTTTTTTGCTCGGCAGCGCAAGAAGCAATACTTAACAAGATAGCGATTAAAGGTAGAAGGCAAACCCGTCCCTGAGATTGAAGCTTGGCAGACATAGAAATTTTTTGTTTCAATGTTTAATAAATACCTCTAGTAATTTCCTAATTTGTAGGTGTGTGGGCGTAATTAATTGTAAATAACTTTAAAACGCAGAGGGACGCAGAGGGACGCAAAGGTACGCAAAGTAATCCTCTGCGTACCTCTGCGATTTCCTTCTCTGCGAGACGCTGACGCTCCTAACGTCGCTACCGCTTCGCTAATGCGAATGCGCCCTTCTGTGTTTAAACTTCAATCGCTGCCTCTTTCTCTTCAGCTTTTGGCTGGGAACTCAGCTGATCTAAAATCTCTAAAACTTCTTGTTCAAAAGCAACTTGGGCGCGATTAGTTTTACCACCAATATACAAGCGATCGCCTTTTTGTAATGCCCATATTTGCGAGTGAGAAAAGTAACTCATCACCACACCCAGCATGAGCAAACCAAACCCTGTGTAAACAATTGGGATGCCTGGATCGGCTTTAATTTGTAAGCCAGTGCTACCAATAACATCTAAAATTTTCAGCTTCACGCCATTAACTTCGGTAAACATCCCGGCGCGGACTGTATCAACAAGTTTGCCAGTGGCATCATAAATTAATACCATCCCTTGCAAATCTTTAGCTAACAAAGAGACACCTTCACTCAAATCCGGTTTAGTCGGAACCCAGGTTCCCCAAATGCGCCCGTTACCGTTGGTGTTCAATTGCGCCATCGGAAGCTGAAAAATTGGGCTGTTGTTAAATTGGACGCGAACACCTGCAATTCCCCAATCAGTTTGATAGAAAGTTATGCCATGATAGCGCAGAGGCTCGTTGACAAAAATCTTCTTATGGTCAATTTCCTTTCCCTGATTATTCAAGACAGACATATCGGAATAAAATTGATCGATGCCACCAGATGGAGTGTAATCAATCCAAAAACGATTGACGCGTACAGACCAATCTTTCGGGATTTTTGCAGCTATTGGGCCAGCATCGACAATATTTGTCACTTGAAATGTATCGCCACTGGCAACCATTTCCTGAGCCAAAAATCCAGTCATCGCGCCCCAAATTCCCCCTAGCAAAATACCGACGATGCCAATATGAACGATAATTGGACCGATGCGTCCAACTATTCCTTTGCGGGCGTAAAGGAGATTTTCTTTTTCTTGATTTGGAAAAATTTTATAGCGGTGTTTCTGTAATATTTGGCTGAGAGAATTTAGGGAACCAGTATCTAATTCTGCACTTAAAGCTAATTTTTGAAATTGTCGTGGTTCTTCGTAATATTTCCACCGCTGGGCAGCTTTTAAAGCTGGTAACTGACGGGTAAATGAACAAGCAGTTAAGCTAGTGCCAAATAAGATGAGTAATGCCAGAAACCACCAAGTACGATATACATGGTCTAACCCAACTACTTGAATTACTTTCCAAGTTAAGAAACCAAATAATGCTGGATGTTCTGGATAGTTGGCTTGGTAAAATGCGGGTGACTGACCTTGCTCAATGACAGTACCGGTAGAGCTAAAGATTGCAATCAATAGCAGTAGTGCGATCGCTAATCGTAAGTTAGTCAGTACGGGCAAAAGCTCCTGCCGTAAGAACTGCCCAGGTACTGCCCACCATTTTATTTCTTTGGACGCTGAATCTTCTAAAGTCATTAGGTGTAAAATTTTACAAAGGTTTGATATTAAAAACTGCCAAGGGGAATCCGAGAAATTAAGGAAAATACACCGAATCCTACCAATAGTGCCCCACTAACTGGGTTAATCCAACCAGACCAGCGACGCAATTCTAGTAATTTTTTAATTGAAGCTGTAAAAGTACCCGCCAAAATCAATGGTGCTACATAACCGGCTGTATAAGAAAGTAGCAAAACAGCGCCTAAAATTAAGTCTTGTGTACTAGCAATCCAACTTAACAAGCTAGCTAAAACAGGTGTGCTACAAGGGGATGCGACTAAACCGAAAGTCAGCCCCAGCAAATAGGAACGCAATCCTGCTGGCAAATCTGGCGAAATCCAATTGGTTTCACCCAAGGATGGAAATTGTAGAGGTAGTGCTTCTAATAAGTTCAGCCCCATGAGAATGGCGATAATACTGACAATAATCGGCAAACCAATTCCCACTTGACCGTATACTTTTCCAACTAAACCTGCTATAATACCCATCCCCGCCAATGTAGTTGCTAAACCCAAAGCAAACCAAGTTGATTGGGCAGCTGCTTGCAAGCGGCTTTTGGCTTCATAACCACCGATGTAACCAATGGTAATTGGCAGCATCGAAAGCATACAGGGTGTGAGACTGGTGAGCAAGCCAGCGGCAAAGATGATGCCAACGCTTACCACGCTAAGGTGTGTCAGTTGGTTAGAAACGAGGCTGTTGGCAAATTGTTCTAGTTGGTAAATTTGGGTTTGCAGGTTATCAAACATGGGGAGTCTCTGAGCGGGAAATGCTTACTCTGCTTGAATTGTAGCTTAGTTTTGGTTTTTGAGTCAGGATAAACAAATTATCCAAACCTAATATCATCTAAATTTCATCTGCCCAAAGAAATGTATTTAAAATACAATTAAGCTCGGATTATCCCTGAAGAAGAACGGCTGGAGTGTTTGGCATGATGATTGCATTACCAGGATTTCAGATTGTCACTTTGTTAAAAGCAGGGGTAAAAGCAGTCATATACCGTGGAATTAAAGTTAAAGAACAGTGTCCAGTAATTATCAAAGGGCTACGTCCAGAACAGTGTACACCCAATAATATCGAACAACTCAAACATGAGTATGCGATCGCACAAAGGTTAAATACCGCAGCAGCAGTTAAAGCTTACGCCTTAGAGATGCACCAGGGAATCCCTTATTTAATTATGGAGGATTTTCAGGCGCGATCGCTTGACCAATTGCTAGACCAATTTCAACAGCCTGTGCCGTTTCTGAAGATTGCGATTGAAATCACTAGTAAACTTGCACAAATTCACACTCATCACATTGTCCACAAGAATATTAAGCCGCAAAATATTTTAATTAACCTCGAAACTAATCAGGTCAAAATTGCTGATTTTGGAATTGCTACGTTCATTCCATACCAGCAGCAAATGGTTAGCAGTTCCAGTCAAATTGAAGGCAGTTTACCATATTTGTCACCTGAGCAAACCGGGCGGATGAATCGAGGAATTGACCATCGCAGCGATTTGTATTCGCTGGGAATCACCTTTTATGAGATGCTGACAGGTCAGCTACCATTTCAAGGCAAAGACCCTTTAGAGTGGGTGCATTGTCATATTGCCAAATCTCCACCATCCCCGAAAAAGCTAAACTCTGATATTCCCCAAATGCTCTGTGACATCATCATCAAATTGCTGTCGAAGGTTGCAGAACAGAGGTATCAGAGCGCTTTAGGTTTACAATTGGATCTGGAAAAGTGCTTAAAACAATTGGAGACAACTGGACAAATCCAATCTTTTGTTTTGGGTGAACAAGATATCTCAGAGCGCTTTCAAATTCCGCAAAAATTGTATGGGCGAGAACCAGAGATTGCCAAGCTTTTAGAAGCATTTGAACGAGTTGTTAGTCAAGGTAAAGCAGAGCTTGTGTTAGTTTCTGGCTATGCTGGGGTTGGTAAATCAACTCTTGTGAAGGAGATTCACAAGCCCATTGTTAGAGAACGCGGGGTATTTATCTCTGGTAAATTCGATCAGTATAAACGAGATATTCCTTATTCCACTATTGTTCAAGCTTTTCAAACACTCGCTCGACAAATTTTAACGCAGCCTGAAGTTCAACTTGCTACCTGGAAAAAGCGCATACAGGCAGCATTAGGAAACAATGGTAGATTAATCGCAGATGTAATTCCAGAAGTTGAATTAATTATTGGAGAACAGCCTACTATACCAGAATTGGGGCCCGCCGAATCTCAAAATCGATTCAATTTGGTGTTTCAAAATTTTATCAGCGTCTTTGCTCAAAAAGAGCATCCACTCACTGTCTTTTTAGATGATATGCAGTGGGCAGACAGCGCTACTTTAAATTTAATTCAAACTATCATTACTGGGTCTAGTATCCAATATCTCTGCTTCATTTTGGCTTTTCGAGATAACGAAGTAGATGTTGTGCATCCCTTTAGTTTGATGATAGAGAAGGTTTGCCAGTATGGAGCCAGAATAACTGAAATTATCCTGACACCATTAAATCTTGTTTATGTAAATCAGTTGATTGCTGATACCTTGCATAGTTCAGTAGAACGAGTAGAACCTCTTGCTCAATTGATTATCCAAAAAACTGACGGGAATTCTTTTTTTGTCAATGAGTTTCTGAAAACACTGTATCAAGAAAATCTGCTAATTTTTGACCCCTCTCTTAGCAAGTGGCAATGGAATTTAGCTCAGATTGAAGCCCAAGGGATTACAGATAATATTGTCAGTTTGATGATTGGGCGGATGCAAAAACTGCCAGCCGTAACTCAACAGTTGCTGAAGTTAGCCTCCTGTATTGGTAATCGCTTTGATTTAGAAGTTTTAGCACTTGTTGGCGAACAATCTATTGAAGAAACAGCGAATGCACTTGTTGATGCAATTTTAAGAGGGTTAATTATCCCCATTGAGTCAGATGAAACTACCCACAAAAACTATCGTTTCTATCATGACCGAGTTCAACAAGCTGCATACTCCTTAATTGCTGATGAATCAAAGTTGGCAGTTCACCTGAAAATTGGGCGACTTTTGCTGAAAAATGCTAGTCCTGAACAAGTGAATGAACAAATCTTTGATTTAGTTAATCAACTAAATTTCGCTGTGGATCTAATTATTGATCAGACAGAAAAAGATGAATTAGTACGGTTGAATGTAATTGCTGCTAAGAAAGCAAAAGCCTCTACAGCATACACTCTTGCTAAAAACTTTTTTAGCGTTGCCATGAATCTTTTAGCTGTAAATTCCTGGATTGAACAATATGAACAAACATTTACGCTATTTAGAGAACTAGCTGAGTGTGAATTCTTAACAGGAAATTTAGGGACAGCAGAAGAATTATTTGAAATCCTATTCAGTCAAGCAGCATCCCATGTAGATAAATCTAATATTTATATGCTGCAAATCAGGCTCTATCAAGTTGCAGGGAGGTATGAAGAGGCGCTGACATTGGGATTAGAAGCTTTAAAACTGTTTGGGATGACATTCCCTGATACAAATGAGGAAGTACAAGCTGCGATCGCAATTGAAAAAAACCAAGTATTAACCAATCTAGGTAATAGACAAGTCGCTGATTTAATTAATTCTATAGTAATCCAAGATCCAAATATTAAAACAGTCATTAGTCTGTTGACAACTTTGGGGCCACCTACTTATCTCGGTAGACCCGATCTCTTTCCCTTAGTCGTACTTAAAGCAGTTAACTACTCACTTAAATTTGGGAATACGGAAGACTCCTGTTTTGCCTATAGTATGTATGCCATGTTATTGGTTTCCATCTTCCATGATATTCCTACAGGTTACGCATTTTCTGAGATGACAATTCAATTAAATGAAAAGTTACATGACTTGAAACTTAGAGGAGTTGTTCTGCACATTCATGGAAGTCATATTAACGTTTGGTGTAACCATATTGCTACTGATATTCCATTTTTAGAGCGGGGATTTATCGGCTGTGTGGAAGCAGGTGATGTCACGATGGCGAACTACAATGGTTATCAAGGCTCGTGGCAAATTATCCAGTTAGGTTTTCCACTTGCAGAAACATACAAATCTCTAGAAAAATATACTGCATTCGCCCGTCAGTCTAAACATGAGACTGTCTATCAGACAATCAAACTACAGCAGATGTTACTGATGAATCTGCGCGGGCTGACTCACCACAATCTGACTCTAAGTAATGATGAATTTGATGAATCATCCGCTTTATCGAGCATTACAGATGCAGGTTTTGTTAGTGGAGTTATTTTTTATCATATTATTAAAATAATTATCTTTTTTACTTATGGACAATATCCAGAAGCATTTAATTCTGCCTTGAAATTGTCTAATTTTTCAGTAACGGCACTGGCATTACCAATTGAAACAGATTACGTTTTATATTACTCACTGACTCTCGCGGCTCTTTATTCAACAGTATCTGATCAAGAGCAAGAGCAGTTTTTACAAACCCTAAAATCCCATCAGCAGCAATTGCAATATTGGGCTAACCACTGCCCGGAAAACTTCTTACACAAGTCTCAATTAGTAGCTGCTGAAATAGCTCGAATTGAAAATCGGGACTTGGAAGCAATGCACCTGTATGAGCAATCAATTGCTTCAGCCCGTGAGCAGGCATTTGTGCAATATGAAGCTTTAGCTAATGAGTTAGGCGCTAAGTTTTACTTAGAGCGGAAGTTTGAATTAATTGCCAAAACCTACTTGCAAGAAGCTAAAAATGCATATCTGCGCTGGGAGGCATCTGCTAAAGTGAAGCACCTTGAAGAGTGCTATCCTCAGCTATTGCCACAACAACAGCTTATCTCTAACGGAACGTTTTTCAGCACAGGTGAATACCTAGACTTTTTATCGGTCGTTAAAGCTTCTCAAACCATATCTAGTGAAATCGTGCTTTCGCGATTGTTGAAAACATTAATGCAGATTGTCATCGAGCAAGCAGGAGCAGAATTCGGTTATTTGTTGCTTGAATACGAGCAAAATTTGGCGATCGAAGTAGAAGCGAAATTTAATCCCCAAGCCGAAAATTTCAATGTTTCTCGGCCTGTATTAGATGGTGAAATTTCCCAGGTTATTCCTCAATCAATACTAAATTATGTCCAGCGAACTCAAGAAACAGTGATTTTGCAGAATGCTACTGAGCAAAATCTGTTTTCTAAAGACGAGTACGTAATCCAAAATCAACCTAAATCTGTACTTTGTTTACCGATCGCGCGTCAGTCCAAACTACTTGGTATTTTATATTTAGAAAATAATCTGATCTCCAGTGCCTTTACACAGGAAAAACTTTCTGTCCTGGAAATATTGACAGTTCAAATTGCCATCTCTCTAGAAAACGCTCGTCTTTATCAAGGTCTAGAAAACAGCCAAGCACAACTCAGTCTGGCGTTGAAATCTTCTCAAATTGGTGTTTGGAGTTGGGATATTGCCAGCGATCGCTTTGATTGGGATGAGCAGATTTATCAATTATTTGGGTTAACACCTGAAACCTTTGCTGGGACTTCCGAAGCAATCCTTGATCGTCTGCATTCAGACGATCGAGGATTGCTGGTTCAATCGTTGAGTCGAGCAATTAACCAAGGCGTGGAGCATAATTTAGAATATCGAATTATTTGGGATGATGGCAGTATTCGCTACGCAGCCTGTCGGGGAAAAGCCTTTTTCAATGAAGCAGGTAAAGCCACACACATGAGTGGTGTTGTGCTTGATATCACAGATCGCAAACAATCTGAAGCCGAAAGAATCCAACTGATTCAAGAGCAAACCGCCCGCCTAGAAGCAGAAGCCAATCAACAACGATCTGGGTTTTTGGCTCAAGTTAGTGCAACACTCGCCTCTTCCCTTGATTACGAAAGCACCCTAGCAAGTGTGGCCAACCTGGTTGTGCCTTACTTCGCCGATTGGTGCAGCATCGATCTACTGCAAGACAACCAATCAATTAATCGGGTAGCAGTTGCTCACCGAGATTCAGGGAAAGTGAAACTCGGTTGGGAACTTCATCAGCGTTATCCTAGAAAGTTGGATGAACCTCAAGGTGTGCCGAAAGTGCTGCGTACAGGACTTGCTGAAATGGTAACTGAAATTTCAGATGTAGCTTTAGTAGAAGGCATCCCAGATCCCGAACATCTAAGGATTGTGCGTGAGCTTGGTTTAAAGTCCTGTATAATTTTTCCCTTAATGGCACGTGAAAGAATTTTTGGTGCAATTTCCTTTTTTACTGCGGAATCAGAACGTCGTTACAGCACGGCTGACTTCTCATTAGCGGAAGAGATTGCCCATCGAGCTGCAATCGCTATCGATAATGCCCGCCTTTACCAAGAAGCACAGCAAGCACAAAAAACGGCAGAACAAGCCTTAGAACGCATTGCCCGTCTCCAATCGATCACGGCTGCCCTTTCAGAATCGCTGACACCAGCCCAAGTCTCTGATGTGATTGTAGAGCAAAGTATGGCTGCCTTAAAAGCCAGTTCAGCCCTCGTTGCCTTACTGAATGAAAACAAAACTGAACTAGAAATTGTGCGTGCGGTTGGCTATAACCAAGATTTGCTAGACGCTTGGCGGTATTTTCCTATTAATTCACCTTCGCCTTTAGCCGAAGCTGTGCGGACTGGACAACCTGCTTGGGCTGAATCAAGACAAAATAGAATAGCTCGTTACCCTCATCTAGCTGAAGCTTATGCCCAATATGACATTGATGCCTGGATTTCTATTCCATTGATGGTAGAGGGTTCGGCAGTTGGAGGTATAACTTTAGGGTTTATTCAACTTCAAGAACTTAGTGGAGAAGATCAAGCCTTTATCTTGGCTGTTGCTCAACAATGCGCCCAAGCGATCGCTCGCGCCCATCTTTACGAAGCCGAACGAACAGCACGAAGCGCTGCGGAAGCCGCAAACCGCATCAAAGATGAATTTCTTGCTGTGCTGTCTCATGAACTGAGAACACCACTCAACCCGATTCTGGGTTGGGCAAAACTAATGCGAACCCGCAAGCTCGATCGAGCAACAAGCGATCGCGCCCTAGAAACCATTGAGCGCAATGCCAAGTTACAAACTCAATTAATTGAAGATTTGCTGGATGTTTCCCGCATCCTTCAGGGTAAACTTAACCTCAACTTTGGCCGGATTAATTTGGTTTCAGTGATTGAAGCTGCCATTGAGACAGTGCATTTATCGGCGGAGGCTAAGTCTATCCAGATTCAGACAAGTCTTGAATCTGGTGTTGGGGAAGTTTTAGGTGATGCCAATCGACTACAACAAGTCATTTGGAATATCCTTTCTAATGCCATTAAATTTACTCCCATCGGTGGACAGGTAAAAATTAAATTAGAGCAAGTTAGCTCACAGTTACAAATTTGTGTAACTGACACAGGGAAGGGAATTGCACCTGAGTTTTTACCTTATGTCTTTGATTATTTCCGTCAAGCAGATGGTGCGACAACTCGAAAATTTGGCGGTTTAGGTTTAGGATTAGCGATCGTCCGCCATCTCGTGGAACTTCACGGAGGAACTGTGCAAGCAGAAAGTCTGGGTGAAGGACAAGGAGCAACTTTTACTGTCAGACTTCCATACTTACAGGATGAAAACAAAGGAATCAAGGATGCAAAAGCTAACTCCTCACTGGTGGCGGCTCAGTCTTCGCCGCTGTCTGGCTTAGAGATTCTGGTGGTGGATGATGATGCAGATATGCGAGAATTTTTGCCCTTCATGCTGGAGCAATATGGTGCAAGTGTTACCGTTGTCGCTTCAGCCATTGAAGCTTTAACTGCATTGAGTCAATCCCAACCAAATCTAATTATCAGCGATATCGGGATGCCCGAAATGGATGGCTATATGCTGATGCGACAGGTGAGGAGTCTGGAACCAGAGCAAGGAGGCACAATTCCCGCGATCGCTTTAACTGCTTATGCTGGTGAGATGGATCATCAGCAAGCGATCGCTGTCGGATTTCAACGGCATATTTCTAAGCCTGTAGATCCAGAAGAATTGGTGAGGGCGATCGCATCATTAACGATATAGCCAAACACGCAACAGTGACAGCAATTGCTCAGTATCTACGGGTTTAGTAATGTAGTCTGATGCGCCGGCTTCAATACACTTCTCGCGATCGCCTTGCATGGCTTTAGCGGTCAGTGCAATAATCGGCAAAGACTTAAATTGCTCGTTTTGGCGGATCGTGCGTGTTGTTTCGTAACCATCCATTTCTGGCATCATTACGTCCATCAAAACGACATCAATATCAGGTGTATTTTCTAACATCGTAATCCCCTCTCTGCCATTTTCAGCATATAAAACCTGGATTTGATAACGCTCCAGCATACTGGTAAGAGCGAAGATATTCCGCATATCGTCGTCTACAATTAGCGCTGTTTTACCAGTGAGTAAGTAGTCTTGTGAATGCAGTTGTTCCAGTATTTGTCGCTTCGGTTCAGGTAAATTTGCCTGGACTCGGTGTAAAAATAATGCTGTTTCATCGAGGAGACGTTCGGGTGATCGCACATCTTTAATAATGATTGTTTCGGCAATTCGTCTGAGTTCTGTTTCTTGAGCTTTGCTAATTTCTCTACCTGTATAGACAATAATTGGTAAAGTTTTACCGTGAGGTAGAAGCTTTATTTGCTCAATTAGTTCAAACCCGGTCATGTCGGGTAGCCCTAAATCGAGGACGAGGCAATCAAAATGTTGGGTGCGAATAGCTTCTAAAGCTGCTGCACCATCAGCCACAGCAGTGGTCGAAACATCACTGTTACCAATCAACTCAACAATACTCAGCCGTTGAGTGTCGTCGTCTTCGACTACCAATAAATTTTTCACCTGGCGCTCAACAAAACCTTTAATTTTGGTCAACGCCTCGGATATTATCTCGCTGGTTAAGGGTTTTTGCAGATATGCGATCGCACCTAGTTGTAAACCGCGCTGTCTCCCTTCCTCAACTGTCATGATATGTACGGGAATGTGACGGGTATTTGGGTCATGTTTCAGACGATCCAATACCGTCCAACCATCCATTTCTGGCAACCGGATATCTAGCAAAATCGCTGAAGGGAGGAATTGCTGCGCTAGCATCAAACCTGTACTACCCGTTTGGGCAGCTATCACCTTGAATCCTTGTTGTTGCGCCATATCTAGAAGGATACGCGCAAAATTAAGGTCATCTTCGACAATTAGTAACACGCGATCGCCTCTTTCTATAGTAGTGCGATCGTCAGTTATTAGTGCTGAGTGAGGAGTGAGGAGTGGGGAGTAGGGAGTGGGGAGTGTGGATCTAGACTCAGGACTCAGCACTCGTGACGGGCTAAACGCCCCGCTATCGCTAACAGCACTCAATTGTGGTAAGTAGAATGTAAAGGTGCTACCTTCACCGGGTTGACTGATTAGTTTTATTTCGCCGCCGAAGAGACGGGCGATTTCGCGGCTAATTGATAAGCCCAATCCGGTACCGCCGTATCTCCGGCTGGTAGAGCCATCGGCTTGCTGGAATGCCTCAAAAATCACTTTCTGTTTTTCTGGGGCAATACCAATGCCTGTATCGCTGACTGAGAAAGCAATCACAAGCTGGGCACGATTTAAGGTTTCGTTGTCGTTGCTCCACCCTAGCTTGGCCACCGCAATCCGTAAGCGTACCTCTCCTTGCTCTGTAAACTTAAAAGCGTTGGAGAGGAGATTTTTCAATACCTGTTGTATACGTTTGACATCTGTATAAATGCTGTTTGGCAATTCAGGAGTAAATTCAATTGCAAAACCAAGTCCTTTGCTCTGAGCGATTTGCCGGAAGGTGCGATCAATCTGTTCACCCAAGTCTGTCAATGGCATTTGGGTCATGTCAATAGACATGGTTCCAGATTCTATTTTAGCGAGATCCAGAATGTCATTGATTAACGCCAACAAATCAGTACCGGCTGAGTAAATTGTTTGGCTGTATTCGACTTGCTTGCTGGTGAGGTTGCGATCAATATTATCTGTTAACAATTTCGCCAAAATTAACAAGCTATTTAGCGGTGTCCGCAGTTCATGGGACATATTGGCGAGAAATTCTGATTTGTATTTTGAGGAAAGGGCGAGTTGTTCAGCCTTGTCTTCTAAAGAAAGTCTTGCTTGTTCAATTTCCCGATTTTTGCGCTCGACTTCTTTCTTTTGCATCGCCAACAACTCTGCCTTTTCTTCTAATTCGGCGTTGGTTTGTTGTAGTTCCTCTTGCTGTCCTTTGAGTAAATCCTCAGAAGTTTTGAGTGATTGGGCTTGTTGTTCTAAGCGCTTGTTGGTTTCGCGGAGTTCACTTTGTTGGGTTTGGAGTTCTTCAGCCAAAGATTGCGACTGCTTGAGTAATTCTTCAGTTCGCATCGAAGCTGCGATCGTGTTGAGAACGATCGCTATACTTTCGGTAAGCTGGTCGAAGAATGTCAGATGGATTTCGCTAAAGCGACGGAAGGATGCTAATTCTATGACTGCTGTCACCTGTCCTTCAAAAAGTACAGGTAACACCACGGCATTAAGTGGCGTAGCTTCTCCTAAACCAGAGGCAATTCTCACATAATCATTTGGTACATCCGTCAGCAGAATTCGCTCTTTTTCTAAGGCGCATTGTCCCACCAAACCTTCACCCAAGTGGAAGCGGTTAGCTAGATGTCTGCGTTCGCGGTAAGCGTAGCTACTAATTAGTTTCAAATACGGTGTATTTTCCCCAGATTCCATCAGGAAGAATACGCCGTGTTGCGCTCCTACTAAGGGTGCTAGTTCTGAGAGAATTAATTTAGATACGGTTTCCAAGTCTCGCTGCCCTTGCAGCATTCGGGTAAACTTAGCTAAATTAGTTTTCAACCAATCTTGTTCGGTGTTTTTCTGCGTTGTCTCCCGCAGATTGGCAATCATCTGGTTGATGTTGTCTTTGAGTATCGCTACTTCCCCTAGTGCTTCGACGGCAATTGAACGAGTTAAATCACCTTTAGTTACAGCTGTAGCAACTTCTGCGATCGCTCGCAACTGAGTTGTCAGTGTAGCAGCAAGTTCATTCACATTATCTGTCAAATCTTTCCAAGTCCCAGCCGCGCCAGGGACTCTCGCTTGTCCGCCTAACTTCCCTTCGATTCCCACTTCCCGCGCTACTGTAGTTACCTGATTGGCAAATGTCGCTAGAGTATCAATCATCTCGTTGATTGTCTCTGCCAAGGTTTCAATTTCTCCCTTAGCATCTAACATCAGTTTCCGTTTCAAGTCTCCGTTAGCAACTGCGGTTACAACTCTGGCAATACCGCGCACTTGTGCCGTGAGGTTCCCCGCCATCGAGTTCACGTTATCTGTTAAATCTTTCCAAGTACCTGCAACACCTTGGACTTGTGCTTGTCCGCCCAACTTTCCTTCAGTTCCCACTTCCCGCGCCACCCGCGTTACTTCCGATGCAAAGGAACTGAGTTGATCCACCATTGTATTGGTGGTGTTCTTCAAATCCAAAATTTCGCCTTTGGCATCAACGGTAATTTTCTTAGATAAGTCGCCATTCGCTACCGCCTTAGTAACTTCCGCGATGTTGCGAACTTGTCCGGTGAGGTTCCCCGCCATTGAATTTACGTTGTCCGTTAAATCTTTCCAAGTGCCTGCAACTCCTCTGACGTAGGCTTGCACGCCCAATTTACCTTCCGTTCCCACCTCACGGGCAACCCTGGTAACTTCTGATGCAAAAGAATTTAGCTGATCCACCATTGTATTAATGGTGTTTTTGAGTTCCTGAATTTCACCTTTCACATCGACGGTGATTTTCTTGGATAAGTCGCCGTTAGCTACGGCAGTGGTTACTTCGGCAATGTTCCGCACTTGCGCCGTTAAACTTCCCGCCATGAAGTTTACGCTGTCGGTTAAATCCTTCCAAGTGCCGGCTACACCTTTAACTTCTGCTTGTACGCCCAGCTTACCTTCAGTTCCGACTTCTCGGGCAACCCGCGTTACTTCCGATGCAAAGGAATTGAGTTGATCTACCATCGTGTTAACGGTATTTTTCAACTCTAAAATTTCACCTTTGACATCAACAGAGATTTTCTTAGATAAGTCGCCATTAGCTACAGCTGTGGTAACAGCGGCAATGTTTCGCACCTGTGCCGTTAAGCTTCCCGCCATGAAGTTTACGCTGTCGGTTAAGTCTTTCCAAGTTCCAGCCACACCGCGCACATCTGCTTGTACACCTAATTTACCTTCGCTTCCCACTTCCCGCGCCACCCGCGTCACTTCACTTGCAAAGGAGTTAAGTTGATCCACCATTATATTGATGGTATTCTTGAGTTCGAGAATTTCGCCTTTGACAGCAACAGTAATTTTCTTAGATAAATCACCATTTGCGATCGCAGTTGTCACTTCGGCAATGTTCCGCACCTGTGCCGTCAAGCTTCCCGCCATGAAATTCACACTGTCGGTTAAATCTTTCCAAGTTCCTGCAACGTCTTTCACTTCCGCTTGTACACCCAATTTACCTTCAGTTCCGACCTCACGGGCGACTCGCGTCACTTCACTTGCAAAGGAACTGAGTTGATCTACCATCGTGTTGATGGTGTTTTTCAACTCCAGAATTTCACCTTTGACATCAACAGTGATTTTCTTGGATAAGTCACCAGTTGCAACCGCCGTAGTCACTTCGGCAATATTCCGCACCTGCGCCGTCAAACTTCCCGCCATGAAGTTTACGCTATCGGTTAAATCTTTCCACGTACCCGCTACGCCGCGTACTTCTGCTTGTACACCCAACTTCCCTTCGCTTCCCACTTCACGCGCAACCCGCGTTACTTCACTTGCAAAGGAATTGAGTTGATCTACCATTGTGTTGATGGTATTTTTCAACTCCAGAATTTCACCTTTGACATCGACAGTGATTTTCTTGGATAAGTCGCCTGTTGCAACCGCCGTAGTCACTTCGGCAATATTCCGCACCTGCGCCGTTAAACTTCCCGCCATGAAGTTTACGCTGTCAGTTAAATCTTTCCAAGTGCCAGCCACGCCGCGCACATCTGCTTGCACACCCAGTTTACCTTCACTACCCACTTCACGCGCAACCCGCGTTACTTCACTCGCAAAGGAACTGAGTTGATCCACCATTATATTGATGGTATTCTTGAGTTCGAGAATTTCACCTCTAACATCGACGGTAATTTTCTTAGATAGATCGCCATTTGCGATCGCAGTTGCAACTTCGGCAATATTTCGCACCTGTCCGGTGAGATTACCCGCCATTAAGTTAACGTTGTCAGTTAAATCTTTCCAAGTTCCTGCGACACCGCGCACTTCTGCTTGTACGCCCAACTTCCCTTCAGTTCCCACTTCCCGCGCCACCCGTGTTACTTCTGATGCAAAGGAATTAAGTTGATCCACCATTGTGTTGATGGTATTTTTCAACTCCAGAATTTCGCCTTTGACATCCACAGTGATTTTCTTAGATAAGTCGCCATTTGCCACAGCGGTAGTAACTTCCGCAATATTCCGCACCTGTGCCGTCAAGCTTCCCGCCATGAAATTCACGCTATCAGTTAAATCTTTCCATGTACCCGCTACCCCGCGAACTTCTGCTTGACCGCCCAATTTTCCTTCTGCGCCAACCTCACGGGCAACTCTTGTTACTTCCGATGCAAAGGAATTAAGTTGATCCACCATGATGTTAACGGTGTTTTTCAACTCTAAAATTTCGCCTTTGACATCAACAGTAATTTTTTTGGAAAGGTCGCCGTTAGCTACCGCCGTTGTCACTTCCGCAATATTACGGACTTGTGCTGTTAAATTTCCAGCCATCAAGTTAACGTTATCAGTTAGATCCTTCCAAGTTCCTGCTACACCTTTAACTTCTGCTTGTACGCCCAACTTCCCTTCAGTTCCCACTTCACGGGCAACTCGCGTTACTTCACTAGCAAAAGAATTCAATTGATCCACCATCGTGTTGACGGTGTTTTTGAGTTCCAGAATTTCGCCTTTAACATTAACGGTGATTTTTTTGGATAAGTCACCATTTGCGATCGCAGTGGCAACTTCGGCAATGTTGCGAACTTGTCCGGTGAGATTACCCGCCATCAAGTTAACGTTATCAGTCAAATCTTTCCAAGTGCCAGCCACACCTTGCACTTCAGCTTGAACGCCTAACTTCCCTTCAGTTCCCACCTCACGGGCAACCCTGGTAACTTCCGATGCAAAAGAACCGAGTCGATCTACCATCGTATTAACGATATTCGCAGTTTGGAGAAACTCACCTTGCAGGGGTCTGCCATCAATTTCTGTAGCGATCGTTTGCGATAAGTCACCATTGGCGACAGACCGAATTACACGAGTAGTTTCAGCTGTTGGTTGAACTAAATCTGTAATTAGAGTATTGACAGAAGAAACACAATCTGACCAAGAGCCGCGAACATCTCCGAGAGAGGCGCGATCGGCAATTTTTCCTTCTTTGCCGACAACGTTACCAATCCGTTGTAGTTCTGCCGCCATCCGCTCATTTTGGTCAATAATATCATTGAGCGTGTCAGCTATTTTCCCCGCCACACCAGTATGGTCTATGGGCATCCGAGCAGAAAAGTCACCCTGTTTAACAGCATTCAGCGTTCTTAGTAGCTGATTTAAATCTAGATTGTCGCTGTCTCTAGTTAACTGTTCGGTTGCCATAGCTTAATCTCTAAATAATTTTCTGAGTTTTCGTATTTAAAAAAGGTTTTCTCAAAGCAGAAAGTCGATTTTAACTCTCATTTACTGCTTCTAGCTTTTCTGGTACTCGCTATAGCAACAAATCTTTGATAATCTGATTAGCTTGGAGTACGTAGTTATTTAACTATCGAATTTCCCTAGTAGTGACAGATATTCAGATTTGCACTAGTAAGGCATACTGATTCTAATGATAATAGGGGAAATTAAAATTTCTCAACGGGCAAGGCAGGAGGGCTTGGTCAGGAAAAGGCTCAATCTGCAAGTGGTGGTGCGCCCCAAGCTGTTAAAAGCATAAAATTACTGGGTTAAGCGATCGCTGTCATTCTCTTTGGTGACGATTTCTGAATTTTTTTCTTTTAAGCGCCAACTGTTGGAGCCGTTCAATTTCCACTAGCACATCTTCCGGCTTAGTTTCCATTTCTAAGTCAGCAAGCTCACTATCTTCATCATTTTCAATGCCCATTTTATCTTGAATTGCATCAAGCATTTGCAATACTCGTGTTACTTCATGCTCGGTCACTAGTGAAATTTGTAAATTTAAGTTGGCACGATACTCACTTTCTTCACTGAGGCGATTTTGACTAATTAACACAAATGTCGACAGAAAAATCGCTTCCAGAGATACCACCATTGTCAACAATCCGTAGGGAAATGGATCGAAAGGATGTACACCGATTTTTCCAGTGTTCAAAACAATCCAAGCACCAAACCAGACTATATGTACGTAAACAAAAACTATGTGTCCTGAGAAAGAGGTAATAAGGTCGGCAATTCGGTCTTGTAAGTTTCGCTTATTTGCAGCCTTGACCCGAAGGCGGATGATAGTGCGAATGTTCCTTTCTATGACTTTAGATAATGCTGGGTTGTCGTCTTCATAGTCTAAATATTCTTTTTCCTCTTCGTTCATGCCGCCTTGCTGCATAATTTTATGATCTTGTGTTAATAGCACTGTGAACTAGGGACAGGGGAAGATTTGAATAGGATTGAAATCCCAACTAAATTTTAAAATAATTTTTCCCAATTCAAGCAGTGATCGCCTTATAAAGACTCCTGTCGATCATCGCTGTACCAACGCCTTGGAGATGGAGGCAAAAAACCCTCTTTCCTTTGGCCTCATCCCAACGAAAAATTTTTACGCCGACGACCTACTTAACACCCTCCAATTCCTCATCTGTTAACTCATATAATTGCCGCAATTTATCTAACTTATCACTATCAGCTTCCCAGAAACCCCGCCCATGCGCCTCCAACATTCTGCCTAAAATATTGCGAAAAGCTTCAGGATTTGCCTTACGTAATTTCTCCGCCATCTCTGCATCTAACGCATAGGTATCAGCCGCTTGGTCATAAACCCAATCATCGGTAAAATCAGCAGTACCACCCCAACCAATCAACGCCGTCATCCGTTGGGAAATTTCAAAAGCACCACCAGAACCTTGATTTGCCATCGCTTGCGCCCATTTGGGATTTACCAACTTAGTGCGATACTCCATTCGCAGCAAATCATCTAAATTGCGCGGTGTAGTATCCTTCGAGAAACTTTCCACAAAACTGGTTGTAACCTTCTTACCGCCTTGTTTTTCTGCTGCCTTTTTCAAACCGCCCGTATTGGCGTAATATTCTTGAATATCAGTTAAACCATATTCTACCGAATCAATTTCTTGAACAATGCGATCGCTAGTTTTTAACAACGTATTCAACACTTCCGGTCTAGCTTGACCTTTATCCTCTCTCCCGTAGCTGAATACATTGCGGCTTTGCCAAGTATTCCCCAACTCCTCACCAGATTCCCAGTTACCATCAACCACCCGATCATTTACCAAAGAACCAAAATCACCCGCCGGATTAGAAAACAATCTCGCCGAGGCATTTTCTACCCCTTGGGCTTTTAAAGCCAAAGCGTGTTTCCTAACAAAATTCTGATCATCCGGTTCCTCAGCATCAGCCGCCCGTTGAAATAAATCATCCAACAATTCGATGATATTTACAAAACTATCGCGGAAAATCCCAGATAAATTACCCAACACATCAATGCGGGGATGTCCAACCTCAGCCAACGGCTTCAACTCATAACGAACAACCCTACCAGTTCCTTCCTTAACAGGTTCAGCCCCCACCAACTCCAACAGAATCCCCAAAGATTCACCCTTAGTTTTAATCGCATCCAACCCCCATAACATCACCGCCACAGTTTCAGGATATTTCCCATATTCCTCCAAATGCTGGGCAATAATTTTTTGGGCAATTTCCCGTCCCCGTTCATAAGCAGCAGGCGAAGGCATCCGATAAGGATCTAAAGCATGAATATTCCTCCCAGTCGGCAACACACCAGCCCCATCCCGCAACAAATCCCCACCAGGCGCAGGCGGAATATACTCCCCATTCAACCCCCTCAACAAATTCGTCAACTCATCCGTAGACTGCATCAACAAATCTCTTATTAGTCTTTCTTCCTCTTGGCGTTCTTCTCTTCGAGACGCTTCGCGAAGGCGTCTTGGCGGTTCGTCCCCAAAATAAGCCTCCAAATAAGATCCCAACTCCTCCTCACTAGGCTTTTCCCCCAAAGTATGCAACCCCGAAGAAAACAACCGATTTTCTAAAACCTGCAAATATCCATACAACTCCACCAAATAATCATCAAAAGCATGACTGCTAAACATCCGCACATTCTCTGGAGTAAACGCAATCCCCAACCGTTTAGCATCCTCAAACGGACAATCTGCATCCAACCCAGAGTCCACAATTTTTTTACAAATACCTTCCTTCAAAACATAATTCTTCTGCGGATCTTCCCGATACTCCGCAATCAAATCCCGCAACGCCACCAATTCCTTATACAAACCTGCTCGCCCATAAGGCGGTACATTATGAGAAATCAACACACCATAACCGCGACGTTTTGCCAACATCGACTCAGAAGGATTATTCGCCGCATATATATATAGATTAGGCAAATTTCCTAACAAAATATCCGACCAAGAATAACCCGTATTCCCCAACGGAGAACCAGGCAACCATTCCACCGTCCCATGCATTCCAAAGTGAACTAAAGCATCAGCTTGAAACTCATTTTGCAACCATTTATAATAAGCCGCATATTGTGGATGAGGCGTTAAATCTCTTTCAAACATTAAGCGCATCGGGTCGCCTTGTATCCCCAAAGGTGGTTGTACACCTATCCACACATTACCTAATTGCACACCACCAATCTGAAATTCCTCGCCATAGGTTTTAATACCAGTTCCCGTCAAAGATTTCCATTGTTTTTCAATACGGGAGGTTTGCAGATATCCCAGCCATTTTTCTAGAGTACGGGCGCTGACGGAGGCGGGGATATTTTTTGTATCATCAAAAGATTCATCCGCTTCTTTCACCCAGCGAATCAATTCTTCCCCATCTTCCGGTAAATCCCCCACGGTGTAACCTTGTTCTTTCAGTGCGTGGAGAAACTTCAGCAAACTACACGGTACATTTAATAATGCAGCTGTGCCTACAGCACCATAACCTGGCGGGAACCCATATAAAATAATTGCAATCTTGCGTTCCGAAGCAGGTTTTTGTCGCAAAGCCACCCAAGTTTTTACCCTACCAATTAATCGTTCCACCCGTTCGGGAACCAGATAAATATTTTCGCCCACCAAACCACCAAGGGGAACGGTATCAATAGCCCCATCCAATTCTGGTAACGCATACAACACCACACTTTGCAATCCGCCGATACCTTGGCGCGTCCACGAGGAAATATCTTGAATTAATAATGGTGCAGCAACAATATAAGGTACATTCTTGGCAGTGAGGATGCGCTTTGCTACTTCTATTTGACGGCCAGCTTCCATTGAACCAGCTGGGCCACCCACCAGAGGAAAGCCAATTGTCGAAACGATCGCATCTACTTTTACTGCTTCACTAGATAGTGAAGGAGTTTCTATATTGCCTAGTTGTCGTTGCTGAATTTCATAGTCGGTTGTCATTAAATCTCGTACCGCCACGTGGCCTTCTACGCCGTTGATGAAGATGGGTAAAGGAGTTAACCCGGCTTTTTCAAAACTGCGAATTAGTTGAGGAATGTAGGGTTGTTTGGTGATGACGTGTTTTCGGTAGAGGAGAATTCCGATAACTGGGGAGACGCGATGAATCGCTACTCTACAATGGGTTTTATACCATTCTAAATACTCGCGGGGGGATTCAAAAAATCCTTGATAGTCGGGGTGGAGTAATCCGATGTTGGGGGTTTCAATTAACGGGGGAATGTCGCCGACTTTTAAATTTAAATATTTTTCTGCTAGTGTCCAGAATAATGAAGCGACGTTTTCTGAACCGCCAGCATTCCAGTAACCATAGATAATTAACCAGTTGCGTAAGTCTTGGACTTTTTGCACTGGGACATATTTCAGTAGTTTGGGGCCAATTTTTAAGAAGCTGATGTAACCAGCGAGTTTGTCTTCTTCTCGTCCGTTGCTAAATTTGTCAAGAATGAATTTAACTGGTTTGGGCATTCCTTTGGGCTTGTCGCCAATGGCAAAGTCACCCACCTTGGTTAAACTCATCAATTCTAAGGCTGACTCAAAGACTAGACGGATGGGAATTTGGGAAATGCGATCGCGCAACCACACAACCTGGTCATAATCAAATAGTAGGCTACCAAAAAACACATCAGCGCCATCAAGTGCTGTTTCTACCTCAGTGCGTTTATTGGTAAGATCGCGATCGCTAAATACCCGAATATCCAACTCAGGACAGCGAGAGTTAGCCAAAAAGGCTGCTTTTCTGTACAAGTCAGCGTTGAATGATTCAAACCCAGCAACCAAGACGATGCGTTTCATGCCTGTAAGCTACGAAATATTTCTTTACTTAAATTTTAAACGTGCTTTCAGGCTGATTGTTAAATATCTACCCACAGATTTCGGTCAGTGGTTCCTTGAAGGAGTTAGAACTTCATTATACCACTGCCTTTGGGATATTTTGATTTCAAAAAAGTTGTGATGTGTTGAGTCAAATTAAGTGCATCATTGAACTCTTTCGATTCCTGTAGCGCTTCGTATAGCGAACGAATTTCTTGTGGTGACAGGTTTGTGAATGTACGCAACTCGGTAATATCTAATCTTCGGTTAAACTCAGTGGCAGTATGCCGCCATTGATGTATAAGCGAAAACAACTCTCTATCTTGACGTTCTGCAAAGACATTAAAAGCGATCGCGTATTCATTAATACTGTAAAGCATTATGTGTTAAGCTGCTCAGGGTTAACAGGAAGCCAAGGGTAGAGTGTCTCAAGGGTTTACGACCTTATAAACCCAGGTTCACATCAGGGGGTGCGTTCGGTTTAGGGATTTGGGCATCTAACTAAGTACATTTGTCATGGCTTCCCACTTTTAGAAAGCGTTATTATCTAAATAATGGGAGCAATTGCTAGATTTCAATTTATTGCAAAAATTTACTGGTTATTCTCGATATCGTTAACTTATAATAGTTGTGTTTTTGGTTAAAATATAGCTTTGAATTAGTGGATTTTACCAAATAAAATTTGCTGTTCAGGTTTGCAGAAAAACTTATTTCGTCTAATAGCGTAGTAATGCTGAAAATAATGCATTCATTGCTAATAAGTATTTTCAAAAAGCTATTAACCAAACTTTGTCTATATAATTATAAGAGTTTTGAACTAGTGTAAAAACAAGTAAGTTGAGGATGAAATAATGAAATTCGGAATTGATAGCGGGCACAATTGTCCACCAGATACAGGAGCTAGAGGTATTAAATTCGAGGATAATTTAACTTTAGATGTAGGTAATAGAGTTATAGCCAAGTTAAGAGCTTTAGGAAATGAAGTCGTAGTATGTAGACCAAGTAGTGCTAATACAGTCCGTGACTCACTCTTAAAAAGATGTTCTACAGCTAATTCCAGTAAAGTAGATATTTACGTCTCGATTCATTTTAATGCTTTTAACAACCAAGCTAACGGCACAGAAGTATATGCGACTAGCGATACAGGCAGAAAAATTGCTAAACCTGTATTAGATGAAATCATCAAGTTAGGATTTTTTAATCGTGGCGTTAAGAGTGGTTCCCACTTGTATGTTCTGAAAAATACAGATATGCCTGCTATCTTGATAGAATGTTGCTTCCTCGATTCGCAAAAAGATATGAATCTTTTTAATCCTGAAGCAATGGCTAATGCAATTGTTAAAGGCTTAACTGGTAAACTGCCAAGTGCCCCTGTTAACCCTGTACCAGATGAAGAGGAGAACATAGATGCGACTATTCTCAGACTGCAAAAATCCTTAAATAGACTAAAAATAACCGATAAAAATGGTAAGGCGTTAGTGGAAGATGGCTTCACGGGGGCTAACACCAAATCTGCCGTAGAAAAATTTCAGACTATTATCGCAGTTCAGCCGACTGGAATTGCTGACGCAACTACATGGAATGCCATAAATCTAATTTTGGCAAAACGAATTATCAGACCAAACCATGCCGGTGGTGCAGTTGTCAGATACTTACAATACCGTTTAGGTGTTGAGAATGATGGCGTCTACGGTTCGCAAACAGAAGTTGGAGTTAAGAACTTTCAAAAGCAAAATGGTTTAGATGCCGATGGCATTATCGGGCCTGCTAGCTGGCAGAAATTAATTGGTTAGGCTGATGGCGACTAGAGACTAAATAGTAGTGCTGAGTAAAGGAGTAGGGAATCTGACATCTTTACTCAGAACTGGTAACGGGAGCATCTCACTTTTGCAAATATACCAGGCGATTAGAAATCGCGGCTACTCTTGTTCTTCTAGGCGCGATCGCAGGGATTTGTAAGATCCCAAGGATAAACAGGGCTATATCTTTTTCTGTGCGGCGAAAAAACGATCGCAGTAGATAGAAAAGTAATATATAGAGTACAAATACAACAACTATAGATGCGCCGAATGTATAAAAGAAAGAGGTAATTTGTCCACCCGTTGGAAAAGTTGGAGGTGCTGGTACTACAACAGAAGCTTTTGATGCAGATTCTACGGCTTGGGCGATGAGGGTATAATTCATATTGCAATTTCAAATAAGTTGCTCTGCCAATTTGGGATTTTTGATTGAAGGAAAAATCCTAAATTAAATGACTCCTGAGTTATTTCTTGTTAAAAGAAAATGCCAAATTAACCTTCGCCACTTTCAGCGCGCACGGGAATTACAATTCCTTCCCGCAGCAGTGCATTCGTAAAAATCTTCCGAAGAACGCGCTGAATCTGAAGATGTTTTCCTGGCTTTACTTTCGTCAATGTCCGTAGCAACAAGTTAGACTCTCCCAGACTTTCGACTCCATCCACCTGTGTGCCTTCGAGTACATCTGGATCGTCTGCTTTTAACTGCTGTCCTACCTCCTCAATGACTTTGTACACATGCGCTAAGTTAGAATCATAAGGCACACCAACTTCTACTACTGCAAAGATATACTGTTTGGAGTAATTAGTAATTGAGCCAATATTCCCATTTTGAATAATCTGCAATTGACCATTAGGATGTCTGACACGAGTGGTTCGCAGTTCAATCGCCTCGACAATACCTTCGACAACTTTCTCTTCGGCTTTTCCAGCTTCAATATAGTCACCGACTAAGTAGTAGTTTTCAAACAGAATAAAGAAGCCACAGACAATATCGTTAATTAGTGTTTGTGCCCCTAACCCGACAGCAATGCCGACAATACCAGCACCCGCAAGTATGGGAGTTGGATCGATACTCAGGGCATAGAGAATGAAAACTGTAGCCCCAAAGTAAATTAAGTATTGTAAGAAACTACGAAACAAAGGAACAAGCGTCAGGCGTCTACTTCTTTGAATATCAGTTAGAGTCTGGTCTTTGAACAGCACCTCTTCAATAAGTAAGTAAACGACTTCAAACAATACGCGACTAATGAAGACGATACCGATTATCTTGATAATTCGCGGGCCAAAAGTTGCGACATTGGCAATTAACTGCACTTGCTGAATCACTAATGTTGCCATGCAGACATAAATCACAAATTCCAAGCAGCGCTTTAAAAACGGTATCAGGTGTCGGAGGCGATCGTAGAATCTCAGCAGGTTATCAGGATTGGAGTATCTGATGCTGAGAGCATCTAGGCTATCAACGATCGCAGCGACTGCTTTGAGTATAAGTAACCCGACGGCAATGATTAGATAAATTCGCAGCGCGATGTACAAATATTCCGAAACTGTTGCTGGTAATTTGAGAAACTGGGCACACAAGATGATAGCCCACAGCCAGATTCCACCACTAATTCTGTTATAAAAAGCGTTAAAGAAAGCATCAATACTTTCATCGTCAGCAGTATTCTTTTCTAAGTTCTTGGCGCGAGTGCTGGCTGCCTTCAGCCAATATTTTAGAAATTTCAGGGCGATCGCCGCTAAAATCAAAGTGCCAATACTCTTAGCTATGCCAATTCCTAGTGTCACCCAAAATCCTGATGGGATGCCCTCAATCAACAAGAGTGTGTATTCTTGAAGGTTTTCACCGCGATAAACTAGATAACCATTAGCACCCACAATCAAAATGCACGACACTACACAAGCAAGTAACAATAACCCAGTGATATTTCGGCGGAGGGTTTTGATACTTCTATTATCGCTTTTAGGTATAAAGGTTTTAGTAAATAGCTGGAATAATTTGCTTAAAACCCAGTTCAGTAATAAAAAAACAAAGATTATTAAGCTGACTTCAGCCAAAATAATTAATACATTCATACATGAACATAAACTTGAATTAATTTAACAGTTGTATATGAAAATATATTGAGAGTATCAAGGTATTTCTATACATAGATGATTATTTCATATAACCACAACTTGTCAAGTCGTTAACATTCTATTCACATGTTCACTTTTCGATTTATTCTCACCTACTTTAAGTAAGTGAGAATAAATCGAAGTAAGTTAAGTAATGTAAAAAATATTTAGATTAGTTTTTAGTGAGGGCTGAATCCCTCATTTGAACTCACTATAAACCTTTAATTATTGATGCCGCTTTACTTAAGCGATGCTGATAGATGATTACCCCTGAATCTATCCAATCGAGAAAAGGTTCTTGTCCCATTGGGATTCCTGAAAAGTCATTTCAGCAACGGCTAGCATTGAAAAAGATTTACTGGTACTGTCAGGGGGAATGATGATCCTTCCAACGAAAGCTAGTAAGCAGGACAAAAGTGAAGTTGACATGAGAGCGTTTCTCTGGTTTGCACTGCAATAATTGCGCGTAGATAGTGGGTTAATGGGTTTTTTCGCCCACGTATATAGCGGTTCTCAATTGCGTGAAATACAGACCTAACCCCCAATCCCTTAAGAGCTAGCGTTGGGGAGGAGCATCAAAGCCTCTCTCCTTTTAGGAAAGAGGAATGGAAGTGAGGTCAAAATGTATTGCTTCCATTCGAGAAGCGTTATATTCGCGCCTTTAAATCTTTATAGCGATTTGAACTATGCAACTTACAAGCGCATTAGCTTATTTAGCATCAGCATTCTCACAATCCATCTGCACCACACAATTTCTTCCTTGTGCTTTTGCTTGGTAGAGTCCTTGGTCAGCAGCAGCAATTAAGATTGCAGGAGATAATTGGCTATGAGGAGTGATAGTTGCCACACCAAGACTTAGGGTAATGAATTCACTGACCTGAGAATGGGGATGAGGCATTTGTAATGCACTAACATTGATCTGAATATCTCTTGCAACTGCGATCGCCCCTTCAATATCAGTATTCGGTAAAATAACTGCAAACTCTTCTCCGCCATAACGAGCAACTAAATCAGCGGGGTGTTTAACTGCCTGAGAGATTGCCTTCGCAACCTGTCTAAGTGCATCATCTCCTGCCAGATGTCCATGTGTATCGTTGTAAAACTTAAAGTAATCGACATCACATAAAATCAAAGATAGCGAACTTTGCTCTCGTGCCAACCATTGCCACTGCGTGTTTAATGTGTCATCAAAGCAGCGTCGATTTGCCACTTGGGTTAGACCATCGGAACAGGCAAGGCGCTGTAATTCCTGGTTTGCTTGTTGTAATTGGTGGTAAAGTTCTGATTGCTGAATAGCGATCGCAGCTTGACCTGCTAACTGGTTAAACAAGTTAATCTCCGATTGCTGCCATTGTCTGGGCTGACGGCATTGGTGAGCAATCAATAGTCCCCACAAACGATCTTGCTGCAAAATTGGTACGACAAGATTTGCCCGGATTTGCAGACTTCTCAGGAGGTCAATATGACAAGGTGATAGGCCCGCAGTTTCAATGTCTTCAATCGCTCTGGTGTTACCTTGTTGATAGTAAGCTGCACGCGTGGATTGAAAGCAGGTATCCATGACGTGAAATCCCAGAATGGATATACACCCTTCTGCTAAGGATTCTACAGCGACTAACCCACTCCAGTCTGGCTCAAACTGGTAAATCAGTACTCGGTCTACCTCAAACAGTTGTTGCACTTCCGTTGCTGTGGTTTGCAAAATCTCGTCTAACTCCAAGGATTGGCGAATGCGCTGCGTGACATCTGCGACAATTCGCTCAGACTCGCTTTGGTGTTGAACATGTTCAACCTGCCCAGAATGTGCCGATGCTACAGTTAACGCGATCGGATCAAAGTAAGGGGTTGTAGTGACAGGCACTGCACTGGGTTTACCAATCAAATAGCCTTGGGCAAGATTTGCGCCTCGTTCTCGTAGCCAGTTGAGTTCCTCAATGCACTCAATTCCTTCAGCAACGGTCTGAATGTTTAACTTTTGAGTAATCTCTAGCAGTTTCTCGGTAATCGAAGCTTTGTAAAGGTCTTGATGTACATTTCGAATTAACTCCATATCCAGCTTGATAAAGTCTGGACGTAACTGATGCAGCAAGTTTAGGCTGGAATAGCCAGAACCAAGATCGTCAAGAGCGACTAAAAATCCAGCATTCCGGTAGTATTGAAGCACTGCCTTGAGGTGGGCTAAATCTTGAGGATTGTCTGACTCCACGACTTCAAAAACAACCCGCTCGTGGGAAATTCCGGCAGTATCAATTGCCTCTACCGTACTGCGTAGGCAAAAAACTGGGTCATAAAGTGACGTTGGTGCAAAATTGATAAAGATGTGCCCATTCACTTGATAGCGGCTGAATTGAGTGATTGCGCTCAGACGAGCAACTTGGTCGAGTTGTGGTATAAGTCCGGCTTCGGTTGCTAACTCCAGAATTGGTGTCGGTAGAACTAAATTACCTTCTTCATCCACCCCTCGCAAGAGCGATTCATATCCAAAAATTTGCGATGTATCGTTAATTGAGACAATTGGTTGAAAGTAACTGGTAAATCGTTCTGTTGTTAGCATTTCAATCAACCAGTCGGATTGGTTCAACTTAATGAAGCGTTGTAATGAGGCTATGTCACTAAAATCATGGAGTTGAGGTTGGATAGTGCCTTGAATGAAAAGGACTTGCGTCTCTTTTAATTCTCTTGGTGCAAGTAATTTGGCCAGATTACGGGCGATTTCTAGAGACTGTCCGGGTCTACACTCCAAACTCAAACCTGGTCGCTCGTGCATCAGTTCATACTTAAGGTCAAACTGCTGTAGGTAGGAGGTGACTTTTATCAGGGTATGTGGAACGGGGAACCAGAGAAAGAGCCTACCTGCTTCCTTACTCCGACAGCGTGCAACATTGCGACAAGCACAGGTTTTGGAGATAGGACATATTTGGCTCATAGCTAAATAATTTGCTTAATCCAATTTATTTTATTATTCCCACTATTTTTACTGTAAAAGATAAACCACACTTCAAATACATGAAGATTTGATGAGTTAAGTAAGCTGAATAATTTAGATGAGTAAGTAACTCAGCAACACATACCGAAATTTATACTAAAAGCCCAAGTAATTGCCAATGTGTTTTGTGCAATTAAGCAACAATAAGGAGGAGTTGTATTAACAATATAATTGGCAAAAAAAGGCAAAATTAGCCAGATTATGAACAGATTTTAGCTAGATTAATTTAGAGTAAATATATCTTTTTGAAGAATGAATCTACCTAAATAAACAGCAAAATATTTGATAAAAGTTAATAAATTTTTGGGAGAAGGGGTTGGGACAATAGGTTTGGTTAAGGTTTTTTGATGAAATTTCTAGCTCACAAAGATGCGATATCATCACAAAGACGGCGATTCATCGCGTTTCTTGCCTTAACCGAACAGTATTGGGGGATGAGGGCGAATTTTTCTGGGGAAAATATCTAATCTTGGTATTTCTTCCACGAGTAAATTTATCAATTCCTCCTGTAGAGATATTGACGTAGTTTATGCACCGCAACTGAATACTCAAATATTCCCACTTCTACCAATTAGAGTTGCAATTGCCTTGACTAACTCATCTGGTTCGACAGGTTTGGACAGATGCTTTTGAAACCCTGATTCCAGTGCTTGTTGCTGATTGATTTCTCCGGCATAAGCAGTTAAAGCGATCGCCGGAATTTGTTTGGCTTGGTTTGCCTGCAATGCTTTAATTTGGCGCATCAGCATATAGCCATCTATCTCTGGCATCCCAATATCACTGAGCAGCATATCTGGTTCTGACTCTGCCAAAACTTGTAATGCTTCTTTTGCTGATGTCACTGCTGTCACCATTGCTCCAGCCTGTTCTAGTACAAATGTGTGGAAGTCACGGGTATCATCGTCATCATCTACAACTAAGATTTGGATGCCTGCAAGAATTTCAGTCGGAGGAGAAGGATTTAATGCAGCAATATTTATGTCTTGTTTTGGGGTTAAATCTTTTTTAATTAGTGGTAGCCTAACTCGAAAAATAGCTCCTTGCCCTTCACCTAAACTTTCTGCCTGAATCGTGCCGCCATGTAATTCGATCAAATGACGCACAATTGCTAACCCTAACCCCAATCCACCAAATTTTCGGGTTGTCGTGCCATCAGCCTGACGAAAATATTCAAACACATAAGGTAGAAACTCAGGGCTGATTCCCTTACCTGTGTCGCTGACGGTAATCTCAGCTTGAGCGTCAACGCACTCTAGTTGAATATCAATTTTTCCTCCTTCAGGAGTGAATTTAACGGCATTCGATAAGAGATTCCAAATAACTTGTTGTAAACGACTAGAATCACCCAAAACTTGCCCGAAAGAAGCATCCAGCATCGTCTGAATTTGAATATTTTTAGCTTCTGCTGCCAAACGGACTGTTTCCAATCCCCCCTCAATCACAAGTACTAGATTGACAGGTAACATCTTCAGGTTGAGCTTGCCTTGTAAGATCCGAGAGACATCGAGCAAATCTTCAATTAATTGAGCTTGTAATTGAGCATTCCGCTCGATAGTTGCGATCGCTTTCTTCAGAGCTACTGCGTCAAATTCACGAGTCTGCAAAAGTCTCGCCCAACCAAGAATCGGATTGAGAGGCGATCGCAATTCATGGGAAAGTACTGCCAGAAACTCATCTTTAATCCGGTTGGCTCTTTCGGCTTCAGTTCTGGCAGCTTGCTCAAGTTCTAGGAGGCGATCGCGTTCGGCTTCTGCGACTTTGCGTTCGGTAATGTCAATGACTGAGCCGATGTAACCTTTAAACTGACCGTCTACCCCAAACCACGGATTAGCAGCATCAATGCAAGAGCGATATTTGCCATCTTGGCGCCGCAAGCGGTACTCCATACGGAAAGCCAAGCAGCTACTGGTAGCTTCCAGGAAAGCATTACTAGCGTCATTGTAATCCTCTGGATGCACAGCATTTAACCAGCCAAATCCCAGACCCATTTCCTCGTTCTGGCCTGTAAAATCGTACCAGCTTTGACTGAGGTAAGTACAGTAGCTATTGGTATCTGTCACCCAAACCATGAAGGGGGCATTATCAGCCATGTTGCGGAACTTTTCTTCGCTTTCACGAAGTGCTTTTTCTGCCTGTTTGCGATCGCTAATTTCTGTAACAAAAATGCTTACCCCTTCAGCAAAGGGGTAGACGCGGTTCTCAAACCAGCGCTGCCAAGGCACATAAAAGTATTCAAACTGAACAACGGTGTTTTGTGCCTTCGCCCGATGCACCTCGGTATCAAACTCGCTTTGAACCATATCGGGAAAAACTTCCCAAATGATCCTACCTAGCAACTCTTCCTTGGGGATGCCAACAATTTCTGCTACCTGTTGATTGACAAAGGTATAACGCCACTCTCGATCCAACACAAAGAACTGGTCTTGGATACCAGCTATGACAGTCTCTAGGTGTGCTTTGGCGACCTCAGCTTCAATTCGCAACCCTTGCTCGCGTTCCATTGCCTCTTGGCGGAGACGAGCCATTTTTAAGGCTGCCTCTACCCGTGCCAACAATTCCCGGGCAGAGAAAGGTTTAATCAGATAATCATCGGCTCCTGCTTCTAACCCTTCCACCCGTGCCTCTTCCCCCGCCCGTGCCGACAACAGGATGATTGGAACTTTTTGCGTTTGCGGATCGGCTCGTAATGCTTGCAGCAGTCCAAAGCCATCTAATCCAGGCATCATCACATCTGTCAGTACCAAATCTGGGACACGTCCACGAGCAGACTCCAAAGCAGTTAAACCGTCTGGCACTGCTTCCACTTCATATTGCTGACTTAATAGCCGATTGACATAATCGCGCATATCTGCGTTGTCGTCCACTAGGAGAATTCGGGCAGGAGAGGGTGACAGGTGATAGGTGAGAGGTGATAGGTAAGATTCTTCCCTATTCCCTGTTCCCTGTTCCCTATTCTCTTCCCCAGGTAGCCACCGCAGGGCTTCTTCTAGATAAGGTCTTGCACCTAATGCGGTTGAAGCTAAAGTTCGCGGGGCACTAATCCGGTCTGGAGGCAAATGAGCATATCCTGTTGGAATTGACACAGTAAAGCAACTGCCTGCTCCGAGAAGACTGGTAACATCAACTGTTCCACCATGCATTTGCACCAATTCTTGCACCAGTGACAATCCAATCCCTGATCCTTCAAAAGTTCGTCCTTGCGCCCCTTTGACGCGGTGGAATCGTTCAAAAAGGTGAGGGATTTCTTCTGCTGGGATACCGATTCCTGTGTCTTTGACTGCAAACTCAATATGGTCATTTGACCACTGCAAACTGACCGCAATTTCTCCAACCATCGTGAACTTGAAGGCATTCGAGAGCAGGTTAAGAACAATTTTTTCCCACATCTCCCGATCTACATACACTGGTGCTGGCAAGGAAGGACAATTAACTGATAACTGCATCCCTGCTCGTTCTACAGCGGAACGAAATACACTAGCTAGTTCTGCGGTGAAGGTGGCAAGGTTAGTGGCTTCATAAGAAGCTTGAACCCTTCCGGCTTCAATGCGTGAAAAGTCTAACAAGCTGTTGACCAGTTTCAGCAGCCGAAGTCCGTTGCGTTGCACCATTTCTAGCTGCTCTCGTTCTTTGGCTGGAAGCAGAGTAGCACAAGTGGTTAAGGTGTCCTCTAATGGCCCTAACATTAGAGTAAGTGGGGTACGGAACTCGTGGCTGACGTTGCTGAAAAAGACGGTTTTCGCGCGATCGATTTCTGCCAAGGCTTCAGCACGTTTGCGTTCTTCCTCGTAAGCTTGGGCATTAGCGATACTGGCTGCAATTTGAGCCGCAACTAAATCAATGAATCCTTTATAATTGTCGTCGAATAGCCTGAAAGGGTTCAAACCAGCAATTAATATACCAGCTTTTCCGGTTTGACCAGATGGGGCAATGGGTACTGCGATCGCTTGATGGGGCGATCGCTGCCAAACACCACAAGGTAGACTACTAAAAGACATTTCCAAACCGGAAATCAGTTTGGCTTGATGTGTTCCGATCACTTCTGCAAAGGGCCAAACCCCATCAGCATCGAGAGCCACTGTTTCGGGAACTGCTACGTGGTTTTGGCCAATACGGCACGTTCCAGCCAGAAAAACTTGCTGCTTATCGGGATCGACCAAATAAATCATTGCAAAAGGGAGATCGTAAGGGTTGCTCTCCAGACAACTCACACTCAACGTACAGGCTTCATCGAATGTCCGCGCGTCTGCCGTCCTCGCCGCTAGTTCGCGCAAAAGTGCCAACTGACGCTCACTAATAATCCGCTGCGTGTCCTCTGTATTAGCGCAGATGATCCCACCTGTGTCGCCTTGGTCATTAGGAACCGGGCTATATGAAAAAGTATAATAGGTTTCTTCTGGATAGCCGTTACGCTCCATAATTAGCAGCAGAGCTTCGTCGTAAGTACCCTCATTTTTCAGCATCGCTGATTCGGCGCGAGGCCCAACCTGATCCCAAATTTCCCGCCACACGTATGAAGCTGGCTGCCCAAGTGCTTCTGGATGTTTGCCGCCAATAATTGTTTTGTAAGCGTCATTGTAAAGATTAATCAGTTCCTCGCCCCACCAAACAAACATAGGTTGACGGGAAGTTAGCATAATTCGCACGGCAGTCTTCAAACTCTGTGGCCAATGCTGTGTTGGGCCAAGGGACGTTTTTGACCAATCCTTTTCTCGCATCCTAGCACCCATTTCACCTCCACCGATAAGGAAATTTACGTCGGCGTTGCTTGCTAACGTTGACTCGTTCTTCATTAATTCCTCTCGATTGGTCATGTGTCGGTTACAGGCTACATCGGTGGTTATCTTTTAGAAAAAATCCTCTATAAACTAGACCTTGACGCTTCTAAACAGTCATTTTAGAGGATATTTAAAGGTACATACAGCGTGAGATCCCAATGCTGTGACTTTTCAAAGCATTGAAATTGCCTTTTCGGGGCAAGTTTTTACTTTGGCTATTTTTATTGTCTCCTTTATATCATCGATATTTCAAGCTACCAAGGGCGATTCTCATTAGACAATCCATAATGTTGCAACGGCGCGCTAGCTACAAGCATTTGGAACGCCCTAGGTCAAGCAGACGGGTTTTAATGGGTCGCGCTAAAATTCCCCTGCCGACGAAACTTTGAAGGAGGGGAATTAAAGCATTCCTAAGTATTTAAATCGTTTCTGTAAACATACCAGTCCGGGCAAACTCTTCTTCTTCAGGGGTGAAGAGTGGAGGTTTATCCACAAGGCTAGGTTCAAAGTAGTATGTCTCTTGGAGAAACTGCCCGATAATGACAGCTTCCTCTAAATCTTTGATGTGGTTCTGTGCAACTATACACGCTTCCTTGAGATTGTTGGCATCGCTTTTCTCTAGCAGCTTTGGCAATTCTGTTTTTACCCCTGTCAGCCGTGCCAATGGCTTCAGAATTCCATAGATGTTGTAGATGCGAGCAGTTTCTATGCTGGTGTATTTGAGTGCATTGGCTCTTGCTAATTCAGAGTCAAGGCTGGGCCAAAAACGGGTGGTGTAGAACGCTTTCTCATCCTTGTGATACCATTCTTCCGATCGCGCAATGCGGCTTTTTGCTGTTCGAGTGTCTTGGTACACACAATCTCAGCCGTGGTATGGAAGAAGCGCCACACTGCCGGGCCAATGTAGTAGGGGAAACTGACCCGCATTTGGGAATCCTTCACTTCAGTTCGATCTAGATAGACATCAATGAATGCTACATACTGCGATAGCGCTCCTGATTCTCGTCCAAATTCTAGGCGTTCGCGGCGTTTCTGCACTCCATTCAGGTAGTGATGCGTTAACCGCCATGCTTGTTTAAGTATCAATTTCTGTTTGGGAGTGCAGCGGGGAAAATTTTCGGCAACATCCGCCCCGTAGCGGTTAAATTCTCCTGAGTTTTTTGTACACTGATACCATTCATCCAAAGCCGCCTCGTTGGGTACGGTGTTGTTTTGGATATCTGCTGTGGTAGAAACACTAAATGCCGCCAACAACTTCGGCATGAAGTCTTCATACCAGTATGCTACTGGCATGATTGCACCATCTATTTCCTCAGTTGCCTGTCCGAGAATGACGCGGTTCCACTTGTGCAAATAGTCCTTTGGATTTCCCGCAGATTTAGCTGGTGGTGGAGCCATTTCTTCATTCAGTTCGATTCCCCGCAGACGATTGAGTTCGTTAATGGCCAGCACACCTTCTACGATGTCACCCAGGCTAAGACTTTTCTTTTTGATCGTAATTGCAAACTCGACTCCGGCAGCAAACTTTTCTTTGACATTGGCAAATTTACTCCGTGCTTCTAAAATCGCTTGCTGTTCTGCCAACATTTCTGGTGTCTTTGCCACTGTTTGCCAGTTTTTGATCCGCTCCTGTAATCGGGCATATTCATCGGCAATTGATTCAACCACTGCATCTAGGACGGGGTAGCAATCCTCGGATACTATACCTAATGCTTTGTACAGTGCGATCGCTTGTTTGACAAACTCCACAAAATCAGTAATTCTGTATGGCAAGTTTTTCACCCGCAAATGAGTTTCGTGATTTGCAGAGAAACTCTCACGGAAACTGCGATAGGCTGCTCCTTGAATCAAACGAAACAAACCAATCTGCATTTGTAAGGGAGACGTACCGCTTTTTTTCTGATTCGGTGAGTTTGGTTGTTGCGCTAACTGTTCTCTTAACTGTGCCAACTCTGGAGTCGTTGTTTCTTGCGTCGCCTGGGTGCTGGCTGCTGCGGCCTCATTGGAAGTAGCAACTGTCTTGAGCGAACTGTTCAGGGAAATCGGTGAGTCTTGATAGCCAGTTTTCCTTTCTGACTCCTCCGGTACTAGCTGACAGAATTCCTCAAAGTCAATTGAGCCATCGCCATCATGATCTACTTCCTGCAACATCTCTTTCAATTCAGCGTCTGTCAGCCCAAACTGAGTCATCACTGTCCGCAGTTCAACGGCAGTAATTTCACCGCTACCGTCTTCATCAAAGGCGCTGAAGGCTAACTTCAGGCGACTTTGGCGATCGCCTACTTTCGCAATCATCAGCGTTTTAAATTCTTCAAAATCGATAGTGCCTGACAAGTCAACGTCAATCTCCTTAATCAAGTCACGCAGCCCCGCTTCCGTGGGATTTTGCCCTAGCGATCGCATTACCTCCCCTAGTTCCTCGGTTGAGATTGCTCCGTTGCCGTCTACGTCTAATACTTTGAAAGCTTGCCACAATTTTTCTATTTCTTGTTCATCAATCATGGTTTCGTTCCAATTCCATAAGTTTCACTAATAAATTTATTACCATGTTTTCTAACAGCTACTTCAATGCTGTTTACTTATATTAAGTAAGTAGAAAATATTAGGAACGTCTGAACTTAGTCTCAACCTTACTTGCAGTCGCTTAGTAAATTTGTCAGTTGCTTATTGTTGCAATAAATGCAGCTTTACGGGTTTAATTGCAAATGCTCCTAGATAAACCAAGTAAGTCAGCGAGAATAAATCAAACTATATTAAGTAATATAAAAAATCTGAAGATTATTTCATGGTAAGTGTTTCAGCCATGATTTGTTCGCGTAGCGTCTCGCAGAGAAGACTAAAATCATCATTACAAACCTTTAATTATTTACGCTGCTATACTTCTGAAAAATTTTCTATCTCCACTTATAAAAACTCCTTTGCCTTATTTCCAGTGTTGGGAATAGGATACTTGGCAGATTGTTAGTCGTGAAGATGATGCCACATACGATCGACAAAGCTCGAAGGTTCATCGATAAAGCTCGAAGGTTCATCGATAAAGCTCGAAGGTTCATCGACAAAGCTGAAGGTTCATCGATAAAGCTCGAAGGTTCATTGACAAAGCTCAAAGGTTCATCGATAAAGCTCAAAGGTTCATCGACAAAGCTCAGAGGTTCATCGACAAAGCTCAAAGGTTCATCGACAAAGCTCGAAGGTTCATCGACAAAGCTCAAAGGTTCATCGACAAAGCTCAAAGGTTTATCGACAAAGCTCAAAGGTTTATCCAAGAGTATAATTTACTAGATGCAAGAGTCCTGCTTTTAGGGAAAAGCTTTAATCTAGTAATCAATTCGATTAGTTAAAAATACTGAGGTCGATTAAGTAGCAAATTTGATTCAATTAATCAAACAAACGGTTTTGTCATTGTGCCCGTTTACTTATTAAGTGATGCTACTTACACACTGGAACCAGATTTTAGACAATATTTTGCCTGATGAGAGTAGTGAAACGCTCATCAGTGAGATATTTGTAAGACCTTTAATAAACGCACTTGGATTTAATGATAAAGAACGTTTTCCACAATTTCCCACAGCACATGGGACAGTAGATTTTGCTGTTCGCAAAAATACTGATGGTGATATTTTTTTATTCTCTAAGAGCAATCCCTATTTACTTATTGAAGTCAAAGCACGAGCAACAGGAACAGGAGCTAGATTTAATTTATCAGAAGGCACTCCTCAATACATAAACACTAGAGAGCAAATAAAAAAATATCTACTTGATTCTAAGTGCAACACATCTCAATGGGGCATTATTACTGATTCAGTTTATATCCAGCTATTCCGGCGACATGGAAAAGTTATATTTCCTGCAACTCCAAATAGTTTAATTAAAAAAGAGAGTATTAATACTATTGTTTCCGATGTCAAGCATTTAATTGACAATCCGCCCAAAGCTTTAACTGTTTGTGTTTACAACAACAAAGGAGGTGTGGGTAAAACTACAACAACTGTTAATTTAGCAGCCACTCTTGCGCAACAAGGTAAGCAAGTTTTAGTAATTGACTTTGATCCACAGCAAGGAGATTTAACTAAATCTCTTGGTCTAGAAGTAAGAAAAATTAGTTTATATGATTGTCTATCCGATAGAAAGTTAAACGTTCACGATACAATTCAAGCATTTAAAGTCAAATTTAAATCTGGTCAATTATTCCAATTTGATGTTATTTCCGCAGATCCAAAACTGGTAGATTTTACAGAGCAAGACTTAGCAACAAGAATTGAAAAGGGGGCTGCTAGGTTAAAAGATACTCTAAAACCTTTGGTGTATGAATATGATTATATATTCATAGACTGTCCGACAAACTGGATGTTTTTTAGTCAAAGTAGCCTCTACGCCTGTGATGTCGTTTTGATACCTACCAAGCACAATAATTCAGCATCCCTAAATAATGCAGCTAAAGTAATTAAAGAGTTAGTACCAAAAGTTAAGGCAGCTAGACAAGATGGTGGCCCAATCGCATTACCTATATTTTTTAATGGTGAGAATATCACTCCTCCTCAGCTTAAAATAGCAAATCAGGAAATTGAAGCTATTATTACCAGAGAAAGTGAAGCATCTAATTTCAATTTACGTCCTTATTTTTATCCTAATAATCATACAAAAATATTCAGTCTACCAAGTTATGCAATTATAGCAAGTGGAGCCTTTGCTCGAATTCCAGCAGCTTTTACGCATTGTATTGCTACAAATTATTATCTTGATCTAGCTAAGGAGTATTTTATTGCATGAGTGATTTTGATAATATTGGCAAACTAATGCATCTGAACTTAACTGCTATTGAACCTGGAGAGAAGTTTTCCGAATCTGAATTTATCATCAAAGCAGCAGCCGAGTCTATCTTAGAAGCTGATGGACGGAATTGGATTCCTGTTATTGTTAAAGAAATAGGTGACTATAAATATCAAGTTGTTAGTAATCATTTTATATATGCAGTTGCTCAAGAAGCTAAGTTAGAGCGAGCTTGGTGCATAGTTATCTCACCGGAATCTCAAACTATTGAGCAGGCAAAAATTTTAGCGAGAGAAGTTTTACCTAAAGTAAATTTGAATACAGCATCACGAGATAATATTCTAGCCGCACTTAAATACTTAATATCAGAACCAAGTAGTGCTTTAAAAGGTGTAGATCCTATTGTTGCCACAAATCGAATTGCAGAGTCTAATCGCGAAACCTGGTTTAATTTTAACCCAATTCTTACCTTAAAATGTGGAATTAATAGAGGTAAAAAATTGGATGCTCTTGCAAAAGTATTCTTTCTCTCATCATTACCGCCGTTACCACCACCAGAAATTGTGAGTATTAAATCTGCATCAAGAGATGAAGTGTTTACTCGTTTGAGTTATTTATCAAAATTCAAAATAGCCGGTTTTGAAGCTATTGATATAGAAAAATCATCTGATATTATATTCAGTGCTAGTAAAGGCAAATGGAAAAGCTTAAATCCTATCTCTAAACTTGAATGTGGCATTGATACTACAAAAATCAAGACTCTTAAAAAAGTGTTTAGTCTCTAATCTTATCCACTAATTACAGGAATCACAGACACTACTTTCTCAGCTTCATCTACCGTAATTTTTGCCAGCCCAAATTGTTCAATTACCGCTGCATTCGTCGTCAAATGCCTACTCACTTCAGCCACTCGATACTGACTTTCTTGTGAAGCTAAAGCTGCCGGCAATAATAACTGATCTGCTAAATGTTCATCCACTGGTGCGCCGGTGTAATGAAACTCAAGCAGTTGCTGACAAGCAATCTCTGCAACTGTTTCCGCCGACAACCGCAAACGCCCAAATCCACCAAATCCTGTTAAGCTATTCTGATACTCAGCAGTTAAAAAAATACCCGCCCCAGGTGCTACACCTCTTTCTCTTAAGGTCTGTACAGTAACCTTTAAATGGGCTGACCGTAACAAATTCTCCGCACGATTTGCCATCCGTTGCGGAATATGGGAAGGCAATTCCGTCACCACTGCTAGTCCTCGCACCTGTTGTAAATCGCCCCGTTCCAACAAGTCGATCCCACCGAGTTTACCACCGCCATCCACCTGTAACTCTACCTCTCCGCCACCTTGGGGATACCACCCCCAAGCGCCTAACTTGACTTGGGCTTCTACACCCATGCGTTGCAGTATGGGCAGATAAACTTGCTCAATGTACGTCGCTGTGGGGCTAAAGTTTACATGAGTTCCACCCTTTAGTGTCACCAGGGAATTGCCAGATGCTAGTGCCAAAGGTAAGAGAATTGTCTGTAAAACTAGAGCGATCGCACCCGCAGAACCACCTTGTTGTGCTTTACTAACATCAAAGGTATAAATTCCCGCTTGCACAGCACTACCTGGGATAAATTCCAGCAGCATTGAACCTAAAGCATCACCCCGTAGTTGGGCATTACAAATTCTCGCCGCCGCCCGAACTGCTGTTAAGTGTTGTGCTGCTAATCCTGGCTTTTTGCGTCCAGCGCGAATGCCTGTAATTCGTATGGGTTCACCGGTGATGGCGGCTAGGCTTAAGGAAGTGCGAAGAACTTGTCCGCCTCCCTCTCCGTAGGAACCGTCAATTTCAATCATGGGCGATTATTGGAATGTTGGATTTTGGGTTATCCCCACGGCTGTTAAAATCAAACCACAAATTATAAACGCCCAGCAACTAGCTTTTTGGAGGTAGGTTACACAAATATACAGAGAAATTTCTGATACCTGTTTCTGTAGTTTGCTAATTTTGAATTTGGAATTGAAGAACCTTGCTTTTACCGGGGTTCATCAACCCATAAGGATCGACTATTTCTTTAAATTTTAACTGTTCAGGATCGATAAATTTTCTGCCGCCGTCTTCAATAATATACGTATGAGGATTGGCAATACTCACACCCTGTTCTTCATGATAGCGGATAATTTCATTGAGGCGTTCTTCTGTGGTGTAGCGCACAAGTTGCAATGCACCAGGAACTACGACACCATTCACCCGAAAAAATTCTAAATGCATCATTACCTCATCGCCGAAGTAATTATACATCTGCTCTACTAGTTGCAAACTGCAATCATTAGGAAAGAGACTTTGTAAGTATGTAATACCAGTATCTACACTCCGGGCAAGTAAGGTAGTGTGGTTCCAGCTAAATTCCGCTAAATGTGTACCTTTGGCTGCTTCCTCGGCTGGTTTTTTATAGGTAATCTGGCCGCCGTATTGCTGCACCAAAGCTGGTAAGAATTCCAAACTCGGTTCGGAAATTATCAAAAATACTGAGTGAGTTCCTTCAGGAATATACTCTTGTAGGGCGTGAAAATATTGGGAAATTGGGGATGCAAAGACAGAAATCAACTTCTTAATCATGCCATCAGCATTACCAATTGCCTGACCAAACTTTGCTGCTGTCATAAAGTCGTCAAAGGTGACAATGACTTCTGCCCAAGGATAAGCTGGCCCTAAAGGAATTTCGACTTCAGTGATAATCCCATTAATTCCCCAAGCATGATTCACCTTCTGGACATCATCGCCGCGTAATGCGATCGCACGGGGTTCATCTTCTACAGTTACCACTCGCAATGCTAAGATATTACCGCGATCGGCTAGTAACCCATATTGGATCGAGCCAATACCGCCACTTCCCCCAGCAATAAATCCGCCAATTGTCGCTGTGCGGTACGTAGAGGGTGCCATACGGATTTCCCAGCCGATTTCCCGTGTTTTTTTATCCAAAGCTGCCAACTTCACCCCAGCTTCCACCCGCGCCACTCCCGGTTTTACCCAAAGAATTTCTTGCAACCGCGTCATATCTAAAATTACGCCGCCGTGCAATGGTACACATTGCCCATAATTCCCAGTTCCCGCACCTCGCACAGTTACAGGTATACGATGTTTTGCACAGGCGGCTGCAACTTTTAAAACCTCTGCTTCATTCGCGGGACGCACTACGATATCCCCAAATTTTCCCTCTAGTTTCGACACTAACACAGGGCTAAAAGTGTGATAATCCTGGGATAATTTTGCGACTTGAGTAGAATCGGTAATAGTTTCTATACCTTCTAGAGAATTAATCAGAGCATCTAATTTTGTCGTCATATATATCCTTATTTTTAACGCAGAGGAACACAAAGGTTTACGCAAAAGAACGCAAAGAATTCACTCCTTTGCGAACCTTTGCGCTTCCCTCAGCGCCCCTTTGCGTTTTAAAATCTTAACTCTCATCTTTCACAGAACTTTCATGCCACTTACTCAAAAAGTCAGATAGCGCACTCAAGCAGACAAAAATCAATACTTGGTTTCCTGTGTCTGTGCGTCGATAATTACACTCCAGTCATCGTTTTTCACAGCAGCTTCAAGTTGACGCTGACGTTCGGCTTCACTCACATCTATTGTTTCTAACTCTTTAGAAAGGGTTGTATCAGCCATTGCTTTCCGCAGTTTTAGCTTTTTCTCCTCGTAGGCTTGAAGTTGGGCTTCTGACATTACCGCCTTAGTCGCTTCACCTACCGTACTAGCCCACATTTCGCTTTCAGTTGCATTACCAGGTGGCGTACTTTCGAGTTCTGCTATCCAGGCATCTCGCAAATCTTCCATTTCTTGACGTTTGGGGAACTTGAATGCTTGCACACGTACAAAAGCACACTTTTGCTCGCCATTTTGGCGAAGATGGCTATTTAGGGAAAGCAACACATTCCGAGAATAGCCAATATACTGCGTGCGACGTTCTACATCTAATACTGCATAAACTCCGGCAATTTTAGCGTTCTGAACAGCCACACTCCAAGCCTCAAACTCAATGATTTCAGTACCATTGTTTGCCAGTTCAGGAGTTATACTCACCTCAATGGCGGCGTGTTCGTTGTCAGAACTATACAAAAATTCATGCAGCCCACGGTGGTTTATGGGGACATTTTGATGTTCAATGGGCGGATTGTGCTGAGTTTCCATTGCAGTTTCTCCGAGTTATTAATTAGTGATGTCTACGACGAACTTCTCTACCAGAGGCTACGCCAATGCTTACGCAAGCAAATATATGCCCTTAAAATATTGAAGCTTAAATCTACTCACATCTCCAAATTCTTGTTTTGACAAAGCAAAAACAACTATTAAACTTCTTATGAATCAATTGATACCTAAAAATTGGATGTTCATCAAACAACGGCTTACCCCTTATTTATTTTTATTACCCGCCTTAGTTCTTTTAGGCTTAACTGTCTTTTGGCCTGCACTGCAAGCCTTTTACCTCAGCTTTACCAGTTATGAAGACATTGCCCAGCCGCCACAATGGATAGGTTTCGCCAACTTTCTCAAGCTTTGGAAGGATGCAGTTTTTTGGAAAACCTTGGAAAACACTTTTTTATATCTTGTGGGTGTAGTACCAATTTTAGTAATCGCTCCCTTAGTACTGGCAATTTTGGTAAATCAGAAACTGCGGGGAATGAATTGGTTTAGAGCAGCGTACTACACTCCAGTGGTAATTTCAATGGTGGTTGCGGGAATAGCTTGGAAATGGCTGTATGCAGAAAACGGATTACTGAATCAGTTATTTAAAGCTTTAGGTCTTTTTCCAGAAGGTATTCCTTGGCTAACTAGTCCAGCAAAAATTTTTGGCATTGTACCAATTTCTCTTGCCAGTGTTATGGCTGTCACCATATGGAAAGGATTAGGTTACTACATGGTGATTTATTTAGCGGGGTTGCAATCAATTCCTGCTGATGTGTACGAAGCCGCAGCCATTGATGGCTCTGATGGTATTAGCAAACATTGGGATATTACCATACCTTTAATGAAGCCATATCTAGCGCTAGTAGCGGTAATTTCAGCTATTTCTGCGACCAAAGTGTTTGAAGAAATCTACATTATGACTCAAGGAGGTCCACTCAGTAGCTCGAAAACGATTGTTTATTATTTATATGAGCAAGCCTTCAATAACTTGGAAATTAGCTATGCTTGCACGATTGGACTAGTGCTATTTTTAATAATTTTAGGCTTATCAATTTTGCGATTAGCTATTAATCAGCAAGGTGATGATATCACAATTTAATAAATTTAAAAAAATCATCTTCTCTTATCTCCGATAATCTGAAAATATTCAAATATCGAGAGTGCATGAAAACAGACACGATTTTTTACACCTTATTCCAAACTCTTCCAGGTGTCTTATTTGAACTTTTGGAACAATCGCAAGCTTTAGCATTACACTACCAATTTACCTCAGTAGAAATCAAAGAACTAGCACGTCGTATCGACGGCTTATTCTTACCCAAACCTGACTACCCAGAAGACACAATCTATTTTGTTGAGGTACAGTTTCAGCGCGATGAGGATATTTACTGGCGAATAATCACAGAAGCATTCCTCTATATCAATCAATATAAACCTCAACGTCGTTGGCAAGCAGTATTACTTTTTGCTCAACGTAGTCTCGATCCAGGTATACCATTTATTTATCAAACATCATTAGCTCCACAGCAAATTCGTATAATTTATTTAGACGAATTAGATAATGTACCATCATCTTCGATTGGGCTAGGCATAATTAAGTTAGTAGTTGCAGCAGAATATCAAGCCGTACAGCAAGCGAAAAACTTGATAAAACAAGTACAACAAACGGATGAAGCTAACCGTAGCAATCTTTTAGAATTAGTAGAGAGAATGCTTATCTACAAATTTGTAAACAAAAGTCAGCAGGAGTTAGAAGCAATGTTTGGATTAACCGATTGGAGACAAACCAAATTTTACCAGGAAGTAAAGGAAGAAACAAAGCTCGATACGATACCCCGTCTACTTAAGTTGGGTTTAAGTATAGAGCAAATTGCTGAAGCATTAGAATTAGATGTTAAACAAGTACAACAAGCTATTGAGAAGCAAGAAAAAGAGGGAACAGGAAGTAATTCGTAATTGAAGAGATTTCTTTAAAACCGCTTTTGATATTCCACTACAGCACGACTGTCATCAGTTAAGTTAGTGGAGGCACGCACACGAAATTCATTGTTTATCCGGTAATTAATACCCCATTGGAAGGGGTCGTTTGTTGTCAAAATTTTGATACTGGAAACAGATATTTTGGAAGAAATGTCAACCCCAGCCTCCGCTGCTAATTCTAAAGTTGAATTGCTTCTTCCAGCTTCAGGATTCTCAGATATCACGGTAGGAAATATCCGCAGTTCACTTAAGCCAAAAGTACTCCCAATCTGGTTAAAAGCTGACTGAAAATTGTTAAACACAGCCGAACCTGCAATGTTAATCAGACCTAAAGTACTGTCTGCACGTCCTTGGGTGTCTACAAATCCGCCTCCTAAAAGAGCAACAATTTCGGTTTGACTACGTGACGGACTACTTGTTAATTCTATATTTTCATTTAGTTTGCTAGCTAAACCGTTGATAGTAGCTTCGACTCGAACACTCTCTAAGGCTGATAAACCTGTAGAATTTACCCGGCTGAAGTCATTACTTTGAGTTACATCCAGTACTTTGGCAAATAGCCGAATATCTAAGTTGGGGTCGCGGGGTTGAGAAGGACTAAAGGTTGCAGTGTGTTTATAGCCACGAGCAAGGTTAAATTGGGTGGTAAATAAATTTACCCCTCCTTTTTCTAACTGGATGGTGCCATCGGGTATAGGCTGATTGATTAAGCCGTTAACGATGAGATTACCGCTGGCGCGGAAGTTGAGAATAGGGTCACGGGTAATTTGGACGTTTTTACCTAATTCCAAATCTAAATTATTAAATCTGGCGTTAGTATTTCCCACCCCATTCCCAATTTCAGATTTGCTCTGCTTATTGTCTTTTGTAGGCGATACGCCAATACTACCATTTGCAGATGTCGCAGCGTCGGTAGATTCTGCCAGCAATACTTTACCATCAAATAAATTTACTCTACCGCCAATTATGGGATTAAGGGCAGAACCAGTAATCTGCAAATTGCCACTAGCGCCTCCCTGATAAAGTCCTTTGAGATTCAACGCTAACTGATCGAGATTAACAGTCAGGGGATTTTTGATAGTTACGTTCTCATTGTTGAAGATGGGAATTTCACCAGCAACTTCTACCGTCCCACGGCTAAATCTACCTTGAAGATTTTCTACTAAGATGCTGTCAAAATTAAACAGTACTCTACCTGTGACACCTCTCAGCTTACGTGGCAAAGCCTGGGCTGAAAAAGTAGCATCATTGACAGTAGCAATTCCATTTACTTCGGGTTTTTTCAGTGTTCCTCGCACTTTGAGGTCTACTTCTCCTTCACCTTTCTCAAATACCACTTGATTAGTCAATGCGTTTAACAGCCCCAATCCCTCGTTTTCCAATTTCATATCCAAACTGATTTGATCGCTGTCTGGTGCGACGGAAGCAAAAGGTAATTTATAAGGGATACTGCCAGTAATATCAACAGGTTTTGGCCCAGCAACTGCTACAGTACTACCAAAGTTTAAGCGTCCATTGGCATAGCTGAAACTTGCTGTTGCTGACTCTATTTTGCTCTGATTTAATATTCCTTCTGTGATTTGCAATTCCCCTCTAGCTTGGGGATTAGCAATGCTGCCGGCTAAAGCTGCTGTACCGTTAAGATTACCTGTGATTCCAACTGGTAGTTTGACAACATTATTCAATAGTTGTACTGGAAAATTATTCACCCGCAGCTGACCAGATTGTTCATCACCACCAACGTTACCCGTAAATGCAATCAGCCTGTTTTGAGATTCGATTCGTAATGGTCGCAAACTTAAAACACCGTTCTCAAAGTTGCCTTCGGCAATCACTTTTTCGGCAGTATAAAAACGATTTCTTTCTTCCTTTTTACCCCAGGCAAAGTCTTGTCCATTCAAATTAAAATCCACTGATAATCCATTGGCTGTAGCTGTATTTACAGCCACTTCTCCATTGAAAGTCCCCTTTAAGTCTGCCAAATCTGGTATTGGAGTTGAATTGAGTCGCTGTTCTTCCTGTTCTGCAACCAAAGCTTCAATTTCAGAAAACCGTTGGATTTGGGTTAATAAGGGTTCATTTGGCGTTCCTTGGGGGTTGGTAGTCAGATCCGCTGCTGTGCCGTAGATTTCTGCTGAACCACCAGGCAAATTTTGTAAATCAAATATCTTTGCTACAGCCAGAACATCTTGGATCTCACCCTGCTTGACATTCAGTTTACCTTGTAATTTAGGCCCTTTAGCGCTTTGGGCAAAAGTACCGACAAGGGCGTAGCTACTTTTTCCTTTGACAAATTCGCTACTAGTGAGTGTGGCTTTACCGTCACCGTAGCGGAATTGAGCAGCTATTCGATCGCCTTTAACCCGGCCAATTTGGGGATTAGCGATCGCTAAATTTCCCGTTGTTGCCAATGTCTGCTGATTAAACAGCAAATCCCCAGTTAACAACCCAGCTATCTTACCAGCACCCAATCGAGTAATTGGTGGCGGAGTCAAATTCAATATTTGTAAGGGGAAATTGGCAACTTTCAGCGCCCAATCATTCCCTTGAACATTACCTGTGGCTGATGCTTGCTGCCATTTGACTAAGAAAGATTTCGGGCGATTATTGGCATCTAAATTGAAGTTCAGGCGATCGCTATTACCCGCCAAGTTTAAACTTAAGCCGCGTCCCTGTACTGAATCGATGTTTCCAGTTAACAACGGCTCAAAAGCAATGTCTTGAACAACCAAGTCTCGTAAGTTGATTTGCCCGACGACATTTGGTAAGGGCAGCTTACCAGTGATTTGACCATTAAAATCTACTTTCCCCGCCACAGCAACCTGATTAGGAAGATTAATCGGTAACTGTTTTAAGTTGTAATTCTGCGCCTGGACGTTGAGATTTAGGGCAGTAATTTCCGGTATACCTGTCTTTGTTGCATTGGCTAATATGTTACCAGTAACACTTAAACCGGGAGCAGTTGCTCGCTCAATAGTCAGCCTTTCACCACTCCAAGCGATCGCAGCCGTCAATGGTTGCTCTAGACCAGGGAGACCTTGGGATAATTGCACCTGTCCAGCAGCACGCACATCAGCTAATTTGGACGATCCTAGCGTACCGGCTAATTGCAACTGACCGCCAAACTGCCCCCGCAATTGCTGATTTAACCGATTTAATTCCACACCAGCAGCATCAACTACAGCTTGATAGCGACCATTAGCTACTTGGATATTAGAGGCTGCGATCGTTCCACCTGCAACATCCAGCCGTCCCTGACCGTTAGCTTGGATAGTTTGCGGTTGGAAGGATTCAACAGAACCCGCCACGTTTGCTTGACCAGTTAACGTCCCTCGGAACTGTGGTGGTACTGCTGCTAACTGCTGTAACGGTACATTAGTTACCTGAACTTGCGCCTGGTATACACCATTACCCACTTGGATATTAGAAGCTGTAATAGTTCCACCCGCAACATTTACCCGCGCCTGACCCATCGCTTGGATAGTTTGCGGTTGGAAGTATTCAACAGAACCTGCCACGTTTACTTGACCAGTTAACGTCCCTCGAAACTGCGGTGGTACTGCTGCCAACTGGCGCACAGGTACATTATTCGCTTGAACTTGCGCCTGATAGACACCGTTAGCAAGTTGGATATTAGAGGCCGTAATAGTTCCACCCGCAACATTTACCCGTGCCTGACCATTGGCTTGAATAGTTTGCGGTTTAAAAGACTCAACAGAACCCGCTACGTTGAACTGACCATTTAATGCCCCTTGAAATTGCTTTGGTACTTTTGCCAACTTCTGCACAGGCACATTCTTAGCCTGAACTTGCGCCTGATATACACCATTCGCCACTTGAATATTAGAGGCTGTAATCGTACCCCTGCCAATAGCAAGGCGACCCTCACCACTCCCACGCATGGTTTTCAGGCTGAAATCATCTCTGCTACCTGCGATTTGGAATGTTCCCGCCAAAGGATTATCTAAAGCTGGAGGAGACTGTTTCAATATTTGTCCCAACCGTACACCATTAGCTACAAGTTGGGCCGAGAAACTTTGGTCTTGCAGTTGGATATTAGAAACTGCAACTGTGCCGCCACCAATTTGAACTCCTGCCCCATCACTGCGAATTGTGGCAATTTCAAATGGTGCTGTACTGCCTGAGAGGATCAGACGACCATTAAATTGTGCCCCAGCCAAAGAGACATTTTGCAGTTGACTCTTGTCTACAAAGGGTTCCAATTTTACTCCAGAGGAAACAGCCACAGCTTGCCAACGCTCATTGGCATAACTACCAGTTGCCCGGACTGTCCCACCACTGACATTCAGAGCCACATTGCGGAAAGAGACGCTGCGATTTGGAGCGATGGCAACTTCACCAGTTCCAGGATAAGTTCCATTGGGAGCTTGGAACTGCACCACAGTTTGGACATTGGTAGGAGCGCCAGTTAGTTGAGCTGTACCTGAGACATTGCCGATTTGAAACGCAGGTGTTGTTTCATAAACTTTGGCGATCGCATCCCCTGGAACATTCTTAGCAGCGAAATTTAAATCCAGTCGCGGACTCTTACCAAGTTTAATTGTACCAGCACCCGTAATCTCACCACCAACTTTAGCTTTACCTTGAATATCTTTTAGGGTAATTAAAGAGGAACTAGTAACAAGCTCAAACTTACTACTGATGCTATTAAAATCAACTTTATCAATCCGAGCAGTTTGAATCGTCGCAACTGAGCCGGAGAGAATTGGCTCTTTAGTCGATCCAGTAATCTGCAAAGAAGCTTGTACTTGTCCAGCGATCGGTACAGGTAATTTTACCTTAAGAGTCTCCTGGGCATTCGCCAAACTTACTGCATTTACACGCGCTGCCAACTTCAAGCCTGCTTTCGTGTCGACGATTCCCGTAGCCACTAAAGGAATTTTGCCGTAGTTGCTAGTCACATTATTTAACTGCAACTCCGTTCCTTGGAAGTGCAGGTTTCCTTGGCTATTGCTCAACAATTGCGGGACTTTGGGTATTTGCAGCGTTACCCCTTGCACAGTAGCATTGCCAAACAATAAAGTTTGCTGTCCTGGTGTCAACCGAACTAACAAATCGCCATTAGCTCGACCCGCCTGTAAGTTCACTGGTAACTTAATCAACCGAGTAATATTCTCAGCCAGAAAATCTTGTGCTTGCACCTGGAAAGTCCCTGCTAGCACCTTAGAACGTGTCTCTCCCTGAATGGAAATATTGCCACCACTGTTCGCTTGACCTCCGACTTCAAACCGTATCAACTGGTTATTTGCTAAAAGTTGAGCAGATCCATTGAGTTGAGAAAATAGCACCGGCAATTGCTGAGTGTTTTTAGTAGTAGCAGGGCGTTGAGGCAGTGCTGAGTTAGAAGTTGGGTATTCTCCCTTACCCTCTTGCCCCTCTGCCCCTCTGCCCCCCTGCCCCCCTGCCTCCTCATCTCCCTCTACTCTCTCCTGCGGCATCAAGGCCAGCTTGGCATTCCGAAACCGCAGGTAGTCCAAATCAGTTTTAATTGCACTGCTTCCACTTGACGACGCGATGGTAGTGGAAACCCAACGCCCTTGGTCATCCTGTTCAATGTAAATATCTGGGTTGACTAAGGTTACATCTAGCTTTAGATGGCGATTAAAAATTAGTTGTAACAGATCAAAACCCACCTCTACAGATTCGACTGTAGCCCGATCTGCATCTGTGGGTGTGGCTGGGATAGCTGAAGCCCCAAACTGTACTCCTGTCAACGAAAATTGTGTGACTCTTCCCAGTTTTACCGGACGGTTGAGTGTAGTAGTTAGACTTTGTTGTGCCAACGGCGTTAACTCTGTTTGGACAAAAGTCCACAACCGCCAAATACCAACGATAACTCCTAACAGCAAAAGTCCACTCAAGGCAATGCTACCCCGGCTCAACACCAGCAACCACAAACGTTTGCGGATAGGGGAGGGGGAATGAATATCTTGATTGGTAGATTTAGTCATTTGCTTTCACTGTATTTATTGCCGGATGTCGCTGGCACACACAAGCATTAACTGGCACATTGGTTCAGTATGCCATTTCCAGGATACGCCAACTAAACCCAAGACCCCATTGGTTGAGTTACGGTATTTTCTCGATCCAATACTTATGCTTAATAATATTGGCGTTTTCAGGAAAATCTGAATAGAGTGAAAATTATTCCTGTGACTTTCCTTGAGGCACAATCTCGAACTTTAATATGAATAAACCTTAAAAAGGACAGATGATTACACCAATGCGTGTTTTTGTGTTAATTTTTAACGCTCGAACGGAAAATGAGGGGATTCACACGATTCGGGAAGGCGATCGCAATAAAATTCTGATGTTCGAGTCAGAAGACGATGCCACGCGCTTTGCCCTGATGTTAGAAGCTCAGGATTTCCCCGCACCCACACCGGAGCCGATCGATGCTGAAGAAATCAAGGAATTTTGCGAAAGTGCTGGATATGAATGGGAAATCATCCCAGAAAACAGCAATTTAGTTGTAACTCCCCCAGAACTTAACGTCGAAAAAACTGATTGGCAAGAAGATGCCCAGAAGGAGGATACTGTTGAAGACACTTTCCCTCTCAATCAACAGCCGCTAGAAGAACCAGAATTGTCTGATTCTGAATTAGAGAAGATTCGTCGCAAATTAGAAGGGTTGTTGTAAGTAGTCATTAGTCATTAGTCATTGGTGAGCCAGTGCGGTCTTGGGGGTTTCCCCCATGAGCAACTGGCGTTAGCGCAGCGTTAGCGAGGCACGAGCGTCACCCGAAGGGTCATTAGCCATTGGTCGCTAACTGACTAATGACAACGGACATAGATAGATGCCCAAAGAAAGGGCGGCATAGGGTAGAACAAAGGACAAATGACAAATGACAAATTTGCAAGAACGCGGGCATCTTTTAACTGAACTGGTAAATCCTAACAGTCTGAACTTAGACCAGCTCAGTTCTCTGGAATTGGTAGAGTTGTTTAATGACGAAGACCAAAAGGCCGTCGCAGCTGTTGCAGCGGCGAAAATTCAGTTAGCAGAGGCAATTGAGCGCACCGCAGAGCGTTTGCGCCACGGAGGACGCCTATTTTATATTGGTGCGGGTACAAGTGGCAGATTAGGGGTGTTAGATGCTGCTGAGTGTCCACCTACTTTTTGTACACCCCCAGAGTTGGTACAGGGGATTATTGCTGGTGGTGCTGGCGCATTAGTACGCAGTTCTGAAGATTTAGAAGACAGTATTGAAGATGGTGAGGCTGCGATCGCAGGGCGGCACGTTACCCAATTAGATGTCGTAGTTGGCATTACCGCTGGCGGCACAACGCCTTATGTCCACGGTGCGCTTCATGCTGCTCGTCAGCGAGGAGCCACAACTATTTTTATCGCTTGTGTTCCTGCTGAACAAGTTAGCTTTGATGCTGATATTGACATTCGTCTCTTGACAGGGCCAGAAATAATCGCCGGCTCAACTCGTCTGAAAGCTGGTACAGCCACTAAATTAGCTTTAAATATCCTTTCTAGCAGCGTGATGGTTAAGCTAGGCAAAGTTTATGGCAATCGCATGGTCGATGTAGCAGTAACAAATCAAAAATTACGCGATCGCGCTTTGCGAATTCTGCAAGACCTCACAGGTTTAAGCCGGGAAACTGCTGGTTTTTTACTAGAACGTAGTGGTAAATGGGTTAAGCTGGCGCTATTGATGCACTGGACTGGTTTGGAAAAAGATGAAGGCGATCGGCTGCTTTCAGAACACCAAAGTAATCTCAGAGCAGCTGTTGTCAGCTTTCAAAACCACAAGCAACCTTGAATAAATTTTCTAAATAAATACTTTCTAATCTGGCTGCTACTTATTTTTAGTAGCACGCCTTTTTTTAGAAAAATATTCCCTAGAAAAGCTAATATTAATTAACATAATTAAGAATAGTAAATTTAAATAAATATTTTTAACAGCTATGATCAATGTGAATAACTAAAGTAGAAATATTTGGAGACTGCTAATCTTTTTTGAACAAAAATTCAGAACTTATACGGATATGATTCAGGATGAAAATTATTAAAATAATATATCAATACATCATGATCTATATGATAACAACCTACTTTAGTCATAAATATTAACAGAAAAGTAAACTCTGCCAATAAAGACTCTATGCTAAATAAATTATTTACTAGCAATAGTTTTGCCATCTGAACATCTACCTCGCTTTTAATAATCTTGATTTAGACTGCTATATATCAAATGCATTTGCACTTATTCACATCCCTATATAGCTAGAACACTGTGACGGAAGTGTTGCCTACCTTTAACAAGTAACTTAAGAGATTTGTCTGGTTAATTGAGATGGGAGCTGGATTTTCGCCGTGCTCTAATAGTATCGGTTTTTAATGGCTAGCTTTTTAATAAAAGGAACAAACTATGCCTCATCAAGAAATTATTTCAAATAACCTAGTAAATGAATTTAAAACTTGTACTCAGTTGCAATACAATGGCAAATTAAATATTAAGAGTTCAAAGGGTAGCCAATGGACTTTTTACTATCGACTGGGACGGATAGTTTGGGCAACAGGAGGAACTCATCCCTTCCGGCGTTGGCGTAGAAATATAGCTCAAAATTGTCCCCAGATTGATGTTGATAAGTTGCAGTTACGTGTGCAAGACTTATCAATTGATTACTGGGACTATAAACTGATAGAAATATTTTATAAAAAACAGAAAATTCAGAGGGAACAGATTCAATCTATTGCGGAGAATACGATAGCAGAACTATTATTTGACCTGGCTTTGCAAGGAAACTTTGCTTCTCTAAGTTGCAATCGCACCCAAGAAGTTATCTTAGAAACCCCAATGAGCTTCACAAGTGCAGAAATGTCTGTAAAGCACATGCAAGACTCATGGAAAATTTGGTCAGAAGCTGGTTTAGCAAATTTTTCTCCTGACTTAGCACCAATTCTACGGCGACCAGAACAACTTGAGCAGATGGTAAGTCCATCTGTCTACAAAAACTTTGTGAATTTAATCAATGGCAAATTCACTCTGCGAGATTTAGCGATGAAAATGAAGCAGAGTGTACTACCACTCACCCGTTCATTGCTTCCTTATATCCTTAAAGGAATCATTGAATTGGTAGAAGTACCTGACTTGCCTTTAGGAATTACTGAAGTTAACAATAACTCTACCACCACACAAGCCAAAAAGCGGATTACTCCACTAGTAGCTTGCGTCGATGATAGCCCTCAAGTATGTAAAATGTTAGAGGATATTGTCACTTCCAATGGATTGAGGTTTGTCAAAATTCAAGATGCTGTACAAGCTCTACCAACCCTCATTCAGGATAAACCAGACCTGATTTTCTTGGATTTGATTATGCCAGTTGCTAGTGGTTACGAAATTTGTACTCAGTTACGACGAATATCTACCTTTTCTAACACACCAATAATTATATTAACAGGCAGTGATGGTCTTTTAGATAGAGTTCGTGCCAAAGTAGTTGGTTCTACAGATTTTCTCACTAAACCTGTAGTGGCTGATAAGGTAATGAGTATCATACGTAAATATTTACCGACACACAGCGTATCCAACGTATCCCACGATAAGAGTAAATCTAATTTAGAGGTTTGTAATTAGGGAGAATTAAAGGCGATTTGTAATTCTGAATTATTCCTCAAAATTTATATATTTTTTCACCTCAGTAAAAATTAAATTATTGAGGTTAAACAATTTTAGATTTACTCTATTAATCAAACCAGAGAGTTGTCAATTGATTTGGAATTTTAGATTTATTCTCGCCGTTAAGTTCTCTTGCTCTCAGTCATTGTGTAATTTTAAATATTTAATCCAACATTCAAAATTAGATTATATTCAAATATGTTACATTAAGTTATATTTATTACGTACTTTTTCTGAGGTTGATAAATAAAGATTGAATCAAAATTAGACAAATACAAATTTTTGTATTTATAGCAGTCCTATTTGATTTGTGAAATATTAGTTAAGGCAAAGGGGTTAGGGCTAGTCTCTAGTCCCTTCCATGTCTTTTTTGAGAAATCATTTAGGATTTGTATATTTTGTTTACATTTTGAGAAAAAGTTAACGAGTAATTACCATGAATACTGTTTTAGTTGTTGAAGATGGCTTAACAGATAGGGAAATAATCAGCCGTTACTTACAACAGGCAGGTTATTCTGTGATTAGCGCCACTAGCAGTGAAGAGGCTCAAGACAAAATAGATAAAAACAAACCAGACTTAATATTTCTCGACGTAATTTTACCTGGTAAAAGTGGCTTTGAAATTTGCCGGGAACTGAAAAACAATCCCGACACTAGCAATATACCTGTGGTTTTTTGCTCTACAAAAAATAGTGATGTAGATAAAATTTGGGGTAATATGTTAGGCGCTGATGGTTATTTATCAAAACCGATTGACCGAGACGAGCTAGTGGTAATTTTAAAACGATTACTTAATTAGGAAAAATGTCATAAATCAACAAATAATATAAGTCACTATTTCTTAGATAGAATCTCTCCCACAATAACCAATAACTGCAAATATTGGCTAAAGATAATTAATCAAAGACAAAGGATAAATAGTTTTGGAAACTCAGGAAAAGTTTTTAAGTTTTAATTTGGGAGTAAGTGATACAGCCGTCATTTCTTTACAACACATCACAGAAGTTTTGCAAGTATCATTACTAGAAATATGTAGTGTTCCTCAGATGCCAAGTAGCGTCTTGGGCATTTATAATTGGCGCGGTGAGATGCTTTGGTTAGTCGATTTAGAGGCAATGTTAGGTTATCCTCCTATTTCGCAAGGGTCAAATTTAGTTTCAAGAATGATGGCGATTGTTCTGGAAAATAAGGGTAAGTATTTGGGACTATTAGTGCAACAAATTATAGATATTGAATGGCTAGATACTAAAGAACTGAAACCAGCAACAGCTGAATTATTTTATCCGAAGTTATCACCTTTTTTACAGGGATACTTTATTAATGATTCAGAGGAGATAATTTTTAATTTGGATGCCATAACTATTATTCAATCTCCAGCATGGGGAATTCATAATTGAATAGTTAGTAAGGTGAGATTAGGTAGATTGTTTTGAAAATTCCTAATCCTTAATGAGTAAACACCAGATAATTTTGCCTAGCACATATCAAGTTATTACCTATCACAATTTGGAGGTTAATCAAATGACATTTTTATATAACAATAGCCATGATAACGAGCATCTAATCACGGAATTAGAAAATCAGAATGGTAACGCTCATATAGCAAATATTGCTAGTAATGAAATAACTTTATTAAGTGCGATCGCTAAAGAATTTAAAAATTGGCGTCGACAGTTGAAAGACATCGCAACTCACATGCGCCAAGCCCCAGACATTGATACATTACTTAAAATTACTGTAGCACAAATTAGAGAAAAGATTGGCTGCGATCGCGCCTTAATTTATCAGTTTACTTCACCAGAATCCGGTAATGTTTTAGCCGAATCAAGAACACTAGGTTGGACACCAACTTTAGGCGAAAATATTCCCGGAATTATTTTTGGTTTATATACCAATCAAGACTATGTAGAAGCTGTAGTTATTGACGATATCAATCAGATTCAACTTACTCCTTATCAAAAGCAACTGCTAGATAAATTTCAAATTAAAGCTAGTTTGAGTTTACCGATTGTAGTAGAAGGTAAAGTGTGGGGCTTACTAGTAGTCAATAATTGCTACTCAACGCGGCAGTGGCAAGAAGTAGAAATTAGCCTACTATCTCAACTTACAACAGAACTAATTTACAAATTACAGAGCTTTGAATTCCAAAAAGAACAGCAACAGCGGCTACTAGCAAAAAAATCTGTAGCCAAAGTCATCGACAAAATTCTGCGGGTATCAAATGTCGATAAGCTTTTTCAAACAACCACTCAAGAAATCCGCCAATTACTAAAATGCGATCGCGTCGGTGTCTATCGGTTCAAACCTGACTGGAGTGGTGAGTTTGTCGCTGAATCAGTGGGTAATGGCTGGATAAAAATGGTCGGCCCTGATTTTTATATGGTTTGGGAAGATAGCCACTTACAAGACACCCAAGGAGGACGTTATGCCAAGGGTGAAAGCTTTGTAGTCAATGACATTTATCAAATGGGCCATGCTCAATGTCACATTGACATTTTAGAGCAGTATGAAATGAAGGCTTACATCATTGCACCCATATTTGCTGGAGAAAAATTATGGGGTTTGCTGGCAGCTTACCAAAATTCTGGGCCTCGTGATTGGCAACCTTGGGAAGAAACCTTTGTAACTCAAATTGGACTGCAATTTGGTGTGGCCATATCACAAGGGGAATATCTGGAACAAGTGCAGACGAAATCTGACCAACTAGCCCAAATAGTTGAACAAGAGAAAGTTTTCACTAAGATAGTCAACCGCATCAGACAATCTTTAGATGTAGAAAGCATCTTCAAAACAACCACTCAAGAAGTGCGTCAATCACTGCAATGCGATCGCGTCGCTGTCTATCGTTTTAACCCTGATTGGGGTGGCGAATTTGTGGCTGAGTCTGTGGGTACTGGTTGGACAAAACTGGTAGGCCCTGATATTAAAACCATTGTAGATGATACTTACTTGCAAGTAACTAAGGGAGGTAGGTATGTCAGAGGTGAAAACTTTATCGTTAATGACATCTATGAAATCGGGCTTGCTCCCTGCCATCTTGAGATTTTAGAGCAGTTTGAAGCCAAAGCTTACATCATTGTTCCGATATTTTTCGGGGATAAATTGTGGGGCTTGCTGGCAGCTTATCAAAATTCTACCTCTCGTGAATGGCGAAGCTGGGAAGTGAACTTTTTGGTGCAGACTAGCTTGCAATTTAGCCTAGCTAAATCACAGATAGATTATTTGGAATTAGTGCGGGTGAAATCTGAGAAACTAGCTCAGATAGCAGAACAAGAAAAAGCTGTCACCAAGATTAGTAACCGCATCCGACAATCTTTAGATGTAGAAGAAATCTTCAAAACAACTACTCAAGAAGTAAGACAATTATTACGATGCGATCGCGTCGCCGTGTATCGTTTCAATCCGAACTGGGGTGGTGAATTTGTCGCAGAGTCAGCAGGTCATCTTTGGATAAAAGTGGTAGGCCCCGATATCAAAACTCTCTGGGAAGATACCTATTTACAAGAAACTCAGGGAGGTCGATATGTCCAAGGGGAAAATTTAGTTGTAAATGATATCTATCAGGCAGGTCATTCTCCTTGTCACATTGAAGTTTTAGAGCAATTTGAAGCTAAAGCTTATGTAATTGTTCCTGTATTTTTTGGGGAGCAATTGTGGGGATTGCTGGCAGCTTATCAAAATTCGGGAACTCGTGATTGGGAAGAATCGGAAGTCACTTTGTTAGCACGTATTGGCAGCCAATTAGGATTGGCATTACAACACACCGAATATTTGCAACAAGTACAAGCGCAGTCAGCAAAATTGGCAGAAGCAGCAACACGGGAAAAGGCAGCTAACGAGTTACTGCAACAACGATCCATTCAACTCTTAAAAGCCCTTAGACCCGCTCTTAACGGCGACTTAACAGTACGCGCACCGATTACAGAAGACGAGCTAGGCACGATCGCAGATGCTTACAATAATACTCTGCAAGCACTGCGGCAAATTGTTGTTCAAGTACAAGGAGCTGCTCAACAAGTTGCCCAAACTTCTAGCAATAGCGAGGCTTCACTAGCGGGACTAACCAATCTGGCACAACAACAGTCTGAGGACATTACCGCAGCCTTAGATGACATTCAACAGATGGTGGACTCTACTCAAGCTGTAGTAGCGAATGCTGAATTAGTACAACTAGCAGTGCAAAAAGCCAATAAAACTGTAGAGTCTGGCGATACTGCCATGAACCTGACTGTAAAAGCCATCCAAGGAATTCGTGAAACCGTTGCTCAAACCAGCAAAAAGATTAAACGCCTCAGCGAATCCTCGCAAAAAATCTCCAAAGTGGTGAATTTGATTGGTAATTTTGCCACCCAGACAAACGTACTTGCTTTGAATGCAGCCATTGAAGCTACTCGTGCTGGTGAATATGGCAAAGGCTTTGCAGTTGTAGCTGATGAAGTCCGTTCTTTATCTCGCCAATCAGCAGCAGCAACCATCGAAATTGAAAAATTAGTTCAGGAGATTCAAGCAGAAACCGGGGAAGTTGCAGTCGCAATGGAAACTGGTATTCAGCAGGTAGTAGAAGGTACAAATCTTGTTAGCGATACTCGCCAAAACTTAAATGCGATCGTTTCTGCGACTGCCGAAATTAGTCAGCTAATCGAGCGAATTACCGCAGCGACTCAAAAACAAATGGCGCAATCTGTAACAGTAACTAAATCAATGCAAGATGTTGCAGAAATTGCCGATAAAACTTTTGCTGAATCTCAAGAAATTGCAACTGTATTCCAAGATTTATCAGGAATGGCACAAGAGCTATTAACAACTGCTAGTAAGTTTAAAGTGAAATGAAAAATAGTTAGGAGTTAGGAGTTATTAGGTCAAAGCATTAATTATATAAAGCACTATACTCCCAACTCCTAATTCCCAACTCCCCACTCCCCACTCCCAACTCCCTAATTATGATTACAGATAACGAAATTCGCGAACAAGGGTACATCTACTTTCTAGCTGAAGCCCCAGAATTAGTCCAAATTATTGAACAAGAACTATTTAGCTTGTCGGAAGATTATAGCATTGCTAAAATTCACAATCTAATGCGAGCCACTCATACACTTAAAGGTGGTGCGGCTAACGTTGGGCTAGAATTAATTAAGACGATCGCCCATTTTTTAGAAGATGTATTTAAGGCTTTATACAATCCAAAAGTGGTAGTTGATGCAGAATTACAAACATTTTTATTACAAGCTTATGAGTGTTTGAGTATAGCATTAAATACTGAATTAATAGGTAGTACTGTTAATGACGAAGAACTTCTTCACCGAGCGACTTCAGTGTTCGCGCAGTTGCAAGAAAAGCTGGGTGATTCATTTGGTGCTGAATCTCATATTCCCACTTCTGAAGAATTGGGATTTGATATTGTGCAATCTGTTTTTGAAGTAGGAGTAGAACAACGTCTAAACAGTATTGCTGATGTTATTAACAATCCGCCAAACCATGACGAATTTATCGAGTTTTTACACTCTCAAGCTGAAGTATTTCTTGGCTTGGCAGAATCTCTAAATTTACCTGGATTGGGAGAAATTTCCCAAACGATTCTTTCAGCGCTGCAAGCAAATCCCAGTCAGGTACAGCAAATTGCAGAAATTGCCTTTGCAGATTTACAACAAGCAAAAAAATTAGTATTAGAAGGCGATCGCACATCTGGTGGAGAAGTTTCTTCAGATTTGCGAAAACTCACGATAGTGGCAAATAATGAATCTGAAGAATTACAAAATGATTCATTTGCCAGCACATTTATCTTTAATGAAGAACAGTTTTATCAGTTTCTTACTATATCTGATAACAATAAAAACGAATCGGTAAAACCAACAACTGCCAAGTTTTATTTAAAAGTAATTCGCTACATTTTTGGCTGGTTTAATCACCAGATGCAAATACCAGAGTCAGAACTCAGTTTGACTTTACTCGTTCCCAGATTAGAAAGAAAAAATCTGCTTAATTATATCAACAACTGGCTGCAAGACTTTCTTAGTTTTGTTCAAGACGAAGAAGATAGTCAAAGTCTTTGTATTTATCGGCGTGGGATCATCTTAATCATCCTATTTGCAGTTGCAAAGTTTCAATATTCTTTGAAAGCATCTGATAGTTACCTCTCAGGAATTAAAACATTACAAAACCAAATTTATAAATTAGCAAAAGAATATAAAAGTTACCCTCCTGTTACTAGCGAGGAGAAAAATTGGCTTGATAGTCCTAAGTTACAAAAACTGTTAGTGATTCAAGAGATTATATCTTCTCAATCAACAGATAACCTACTAGAAGCAATATGGGGTGAAGAAGCTAGGCAAAACCTTGCTGTTGAAGTCGTGACAACCCAGATTGATAATTATTTAGGAAAGCTGGATTCATTAACTGTTAGTGAGCAGGTAATTGTAGACGTTTCGGAAACAGCTATTGAAGTCATCCCTGATCTAGCTACACAAATCAATAAAGAAATAGAAGATAAATCACAGTATGTTCAAACTAAAAACTTTCGTCAACCTTCATTTATTCGGGTAGATACAGAAAGACTGCAACACCTCAATTATCTAGCAGGAGAATTACTGATTTACCAAAAACGGCGTAGTTTACAAGATCAACAAGTCAAAGAAATAATTGAGCAACTCGTACAGCAAATCACTAGACACCAAACAACTTTAAATGATTTACGCGATCTACCTTTACAAATACAAAATATTAACTCACAACAAACGCAAAGTTTTGCATTGGATTTTGACTCTCTAGAAATGGATGTATATACAGAATTTCACATGACATTGCATGAAGCAATAGAAGAGACACTGCAACTACAAGAAACCACAGAGTCTCTTGACTTGCTTCTGACACAAGCTATGCAAATTAGTGATAAGCAAGAAAATTTAACTCTTAATATTATAGATAGCTTAGTCGAAGCACGAATGGCACCTTTGGGTAATATTCTGAATCGTTTCCCCCACATGGTAAATAAGTTGGGGAATGTTCATGCCAAACTTGTAGAATTGAAACTTACTGGTAGTGAAGTACTGGTAGATAAAGCGATCGCAGAAAAACTCTACGATCCCTTGTTACACTTAGTGCGTAATGCTTTTGACCACGGTATTGAAGCTCCGCAAGTTCGCCGAGAGCTTGGTAAACCAGAAGAAGGTTTAATCGAAATCTGCGCTTATCATCAGGGTAGCCAAACTGTTATCGAAGTTCGAGATGATGGTCAGGGATTGAATCTAGATAGAATTCGCAGAAAAGCTGCTGAACTTTATCCCATACAAACTGAAGAACAAACTAGAAGCTCTGCTTTCAATCTGGCGGAACCTGAACTTTTAGATTTGATATTTTCGCCTGGATTTACTACTGCTACTAAAGTAAGTGAAATTTCTGGACGCGGTATGGGTTTAGATATTGTGCGTACTCAGATGCACGCACTCAACGGCTCGATTTCAGTTCAATTCTTACCCAACCAAGGAACAATATTTATACTCAAAATTCCTTTTTCTATGACTACAGAAAAGTTAATGCTGGTTCAAGCCAAAGGTGTTGTTTATGGTCTGATGTTGGACAGTATCGAAAAAATATTGATTCCCTCTGACCAGCAGATTAAAGAAATTGAAGGAAAAAAAGTCTTGCATTGGAATATAGACAATGATGAGACTATGGTCAACCTTCGTCAACTTTCAAAGTTGATTAATTATAATGATTCATTGTTTAATAGTGCTGTTCCATACAACACATCAAATACTCACGACCCAAGCATAGCGAAAAATCCGGTGCTTTTGCTCCAGCGAAATCAGGGAAAAGTTGCTTTAGAAGTTGACCAAATAATTGGTGAACAAGAACTGGTAATCAGACCTTTAGGAAATGCGATCGCACCGCCAAAATACATTTATGGTTGTAGTAGTTTAGCTAATGGTAATCTCATCTTAGTAATTGATGCTTTGTTGCTGGTAAAATCTAGCGAAATCCAACAAACAACACTTGATATCAGGGTGCTACCAGTAGCTTCTTCGTCAAATAAAAAAACCTTGCAGATATCAGGGCATACTTTTTCATCTACACCATTACTTGCGGCATCGACTTCCACAACAACTATCGAAACCCAACCCAGTTATTCTCAAGAGCCAGATTATAAATCACCAAAGGTTGTTTTAGTAGTAGATGATGCAATTAGTCTCCGACAAACTCTCTCTCTGACTCTCCAAAAATCTGGCTATCAAGTCATACAAGCTCAAAATGGTATAGAAGCTCTAGAAAAGTTGCACTTACATCCAGAAATTCAAGTTGTTGTCTCCGATTTAGAGATGCCACGAATGAATGGTTTTGAGTTGTTGAGCAATTTCCGTCAATACACCAACTTAGCAAAAATACCTGTAATGATTCTTACTTCTCGCAGCGCTGAAAAACATCGCCAGCTTGCCCAAGAATTGGGTGCAAAAGCTTATTTGACTAAGCCTTTTTTAGAGCATGAGTTTATCTCTAAAATTAATGAGTTAATTAACAATAATACAGATGATTTAGATAATTTAGTCTCGGTGAAAAATAATTGATAATTTGTAATTACGAATTACGTTAGCGAGTCCGCGAGCGTCATTACGAATTACGAATTATCAGGTAGATTATTTGGATCTACACCTAGAGAACGTAAATACTCGGCTAATTGTTCAGCCCTTTGCCGTTCTTGTTCAGCCCGCGATCGCTCTTGTTGTGCTTGTTCTGCATCTGTCAAATAACGCTTTCCTTGCTCGTCATACCAACATAAAAATTCCTGTTGTATCCCGGCAATTACAGCTTGGTGTCGCCCTATACCTAAACCCACCTCTGGCATTAAATAGGGTTCACCTATTTGTAATTGGTAGTTTCCATCGATCAACTTATACACTTCAAAGGGTTGATGTTGGTCGCGTCGCCAAAACTCAGGGTTATAAATTACGTAGTACAATACACCGAGTTTTCTATATATATCTAGCTTTTCGTCGTATTCACCTCCTGGAGTATGGGATACCATTTCTAATGTGAATATTGGAACTATCCCATTTTCTTCCCAAACCGCGTAACTTTTGCGTGATTTATCACCCTTTTTCCGTTCTACTCCCAGGCTTAAAAAAGCATCTGGGACTACAGGTACTCTGGGATTTACTCCTGTGGTGTGATATACTCCCATGTCTACTCCGAAGTACCAATCCATACGATTTGCCCAAATGGAGTTGAGTAAGAAGAGTAAAATGTTGGGCAAAAAGTTTTGGTCTTCGTTATCCACTGGGGTATCGTCTGAACAGGGAAGTTCGTCAGTAGTTGGTAACGCATTTTTGAGATCGGGTGAGAGCATAACCGTTGTCTCGCTGGCGTTTGATGCCTTTATTATAAATGAGTGACCCAAAGTTTAGCGTTTGGGTGTACCTTCCCCAAACTTAATTAAAAGTGCGATCGCAATACTAACAAGCAAAATTAACGTCATACTCAAGGCTGAACCAAATCCCCAATTTTGGGTTGCTCCAAGAAACTGATTATAAACTAACCGCGCCGCCGTCATACTAGAGGCACCACCGAGTAATTCTGGATCGACAAAATCCCCTATACCTGTGATGAATACAAGCATGGAAGCAGCTGCAATTCCCGGAAAAATTTGCGGTACGGTTACTTGGAAAAAAGTTTCCACCGGATTTGCACCTAAATCAGCCGCGGCTTCTAGCAACCGCTTGTCTAGCTTTTCGAGAGAAGCATATAAAATCAAAACCATATAGGGTAATAAGCTATAACTCATGCCAATCAATACAGCTTGACTATTGTTGAGTAATTCCCAAGTAGGCAAGCCTAAATTGCTGAATAAGCTATTCAATAAACCAGTAGGACGAAGAATTGTAATCCAAGCGTAAGAACGGAGTAACGAAGAAGTCCACAAAGGTAGAACAAAGGCTAATAGCAGCAAATTTCGCCAACGCTGCGGCGCTATTTGAGCAATCCAATAGGCGACGGGAAAGCCCAAAATTAAACAAATTATCGTAGTGCCAAAGGCAAAAAATAGCGATCGCCCAATTACTTGTACATAAAGGGAGTCAAATATTCGGATGTAGTTTTTGAATCCGTTGGGATTGACCAAATCTCCCGGTCGGATGTCTGCAACTAAACTTAACTCGAAAATTATCAAAGTTGGCAGCACCAACAAAAGTAATAACCAAATCCCAGATGGTGCAAGCAATACCAAGGGTTGCAGCCAATTTCTAATGGGGTGCTGCAATTCTTCTATTTTAGAAATCTCATTTTTTTCCAAATTAATCACTCCTAACTCCTAACTATTTTAACTGCTAGTTAATTGAGTCCAATAACGATCGTAAACCTCTTCAAATTCTCCTACAGGTGTAACACGTTCACAATTTTTTAATAGTGACTCTGGCGGAAACAAATTAGTGTTGTTTTGGATTTTTTTTGGCAATTGCTCAAATCCGGCGTTATTCGGCGTAGAAATATTTAGACGTTGAGTGATTTGGGCTGCTATTTCTGGTTGCAAAATCATGTTAATCCAAGCATAAGCTCCAGCTTGGTTGGGGGCTGTTTTGGGAATTACAATAGTGTCTGTCCATAATGAAGAACCACTGCGAGGAATCACATATTTGAGTTTAGGATTTTCTTGAGAGATTTTGACTGCATCTGCTGAATAACACATTGCCAGTAGTAAATCTCCGGCCAGAATTTGATTTTGCCAAGCATCGGTGTCAAAACGTGCGATCGCAGGTTTTAGCATCTTCAATTTTTCATAAGCTTGTTTGATTTCTTGTTCATTTTTTGAGTTGTAAGAATAACCGAGCATTCGTAAGGTTGCACCCATCACTTCTCGAACATCATTGAGCAAGGTCATTCGCTGATTAAGTTGCTCTTGATTTTGCCAAAGGTAATCCCAGTCTTGTGGTGCATCTTTGATTTTTTCGGAATTGTAAAGTAAACCTGTCGTCCCCCAGTTAAAAGGGATACTATAGCGGTTATTGGGGTCATAACTAGGATCTTGAAACCGGGGAAATAAATTCTCTAGACCGATTAAGCGATCGTGATTTATTTCTGTTAACAAGCCTTTGTCTACCATCTTTTGCACCATATAATCAGATGGGTTGATGATGCTGTAAGTGCCACCGCCTCCAGCTTGCAATTTAGCCAGCATGACATCATTGGAATCATACACATCCGCCAACACTTTCATGCCAGTTTGGGCGCTAAAAGTTTTCAGTAATTGGTTGTCAGTATATTGTGTCCAAGTGAAGATATAAAGTTGGTCACGCTGACTATTTGTATTAGAATTAGCACGTACTTCAGCTAGCCTCCAGCCACAACCAGCTAAAGATAAGCTAGAAAGCGCTACCACCCCTGTTAAAAATTGGCGTCTGTTAGTCATTAAGTTAATAGTTAATTATCTTTTGTATTAGACCTCTTGCAAAAAAAAAATTGTGATATAGTTAAGGGTTAAAATTTTTGAAAATCTAACAACTAT
>NZ_JABXKO010000062.1:0-70957 GCF_017114965.1 Nostoc sp. JL31 | reverse complement strand
CCCAGCCATACACAGATACACCCCTCTCATACGAGAAGTAGATTACCATATTTCGGTATTAGTGGGATAGGTTCTTAGAATTCAAAGCCTTTCGCCTTTCTCTCTTTGCAACAGAAAGGAATGGAAGTGAGGTCAGAATATTAAGTTGCACATCGCGTCAAACCTATGAGCGAATAAACATTTGTGTGAAGTAGATTACGCCTTGGCTGTTTTTGGCGACACCAATCCCCGTCAAATTATAATTACCTCTGATATTGGCAAGATGCCCTGGACTTTTGAGCCAGCCTTGAACAGCTACTGTGGCAGAATCGCCATATCCCTGGTTGTAAGCGACATTTTCAGCAGCTCCTCTATAAGAAACACCGGTTGCATTGAGACGTTCTGAAAATCCATTATGTCCAAAGGGAACTGTACCATTAGCCATGTTCTTACTGTGAAGCCTCACTTGATTGTCGATGGCAGAATTGCGAGTCAGCGCTGGTAGCCCTTGGGAAACTCTGTAGTTATTGATTTGGTTAAAAATCGACTGTTCTAGAGCAGCAGTGTCCATACTAGATGCTGCAACTTGATTAGTATTATTGGATACATTGGAAGGTGCTGGCGTACAAGCTGGATTTGTTGCAGAAGTAGCGATCGCTGCACTACCGAGAGCAATAGTGCCCAAAATAACGTTGTAAACTATTTGCTTGATCATTTGTTGGCAGTAAACTTTTAGACAATCTAACCAACTAATATCAATGTGACAAATTGCTTATAGGTCTATATAGCTCTATTTGTAGGCTTTTTTGTTCAAAAACTACTAGTAAACGTTTAAATGCACGATTTAACACAAAAATATCACTGTTTAATTTATATTTGTCTTCTACCATTAGTATGATTATTTTTATCCCAGATTCTGCATTTAGACTGTCACATAGTGTAATTACTAGATTATTTCCAATTTATCAGTTCCAAATTATGCTTGCTAATCTTCATAAATTAAGCTATTATACTGTACTTAAGTATATTAAATAGCTTTTTTATCTCAAGAAATAAGTAAAAACCGTTTGTGACACTTGGGGGTACGGAAGGTGGGATAAAAATGGCTGGATTTCTTCAGTAAAATCTCTACGTGATTTCAGGTAGCTTTATTTGAGGGGTTCTAACTCTTCCTGTACCACGCGTAACACCCGTGCAATATATTCTGCACGCCACTGTTCTCGTTCCTTGGTTACTTTGACATCAGGCTCGTAAGCTTCAATCTCACTAGCCGATAAAAGACCTTTCACCTCTAGCAACCGTTCAATGGTGTCTAGCCGCTCATGCAGCACGGACACCTCACCAGCCAAAGCCATAACGATCGCTAGCAATTTATCAGTTTGCGGATTTTCTAAGTAAACAGGTCGTTTACCCTTGGCTATTTTTGTCATCCTAATACCAATTCTCCAAAAATAAGACTAGACATACAAAACGAGGAAAGCCAGATCAAATCTGACTTTCTCAATTACGAATTACGAAACTTTCTTTGCTTACTTAGTTGCAGCAACTACTAACCAAGTGCCTTGCCTGCCTGAGTTACGATTTTGAAACATACCATTAATTTCTTTTGCTTTCCATGCCCCATTCGCGACAAATTTCTCAAATATCTTATCTGCTGCAAAACCAGCCTCACTAACTAGCTGCACCAAATCTAAATCACGTACAGCACTCCAGAAAGGTTCATTGTTGTTAGCGGTTTCCCAATCATAAATAAACTGTGTATAAACATCCATGTGACGATACAAGGGTGCTTCTACATGGATCATCATGCCACCAGGAGCCAGTAGACGATAAGACTCTTGCATAACTTTACGCACAGATGGCGGGGGAATTTCATGCAGCAAAATATGAGAAACCACTAAATCAAATGATTCATCAGGGAAGTTAGTATGTTCGGCATTTTGCTGAGAGAAGTGTACCCGTTTTCCCAAGGCTTCGGCTCTTGCATGAGCGTAACGCAGCATAGATGCACCTATATCGATGGCATGGACTTCTGCATCAGGGAAACCATCTACATAAGGTAATGTGCTATTGCCAATAGAACATCCCATATCAAGGATTTTTCTCGGTCGAAAGTTGGGAAACTCTGCTAAAAGGTAGTTTTGGACTATAGATAGCCCCATATCATCGTTGAGCGGCCCTAACCAACCGAGTCCATAAACGTAAGCGCCGCGATCGTAGGTTGCACCGGCTGCGACATCATCAGCAGTGAATTCACTGTGATATCCTCCGGGCATACAGTGAATGTCTACAGCCTTTTGATAATTAGGTATTTGAAAATTTGGATCTAGGGTTAAAGTACCCAGTTCACCACCCTTATCTTTGGCACGCTCAATCAATTCTGGTAGTTGTCTGTCAACGTTGGCATTTACAGCATCCCATAACATTTCCTGGTTAATGCGCTTCAGGGCACTAGTCCAGCGGTAATAGGGTTCGTGCTGCATTACTTCCCGAATTTCATAACGATTCTGGGGAGGGCGCTGATGTTCTTGTTCAAACTTCGGCTTGGCTAGTTTTTCATAAATTTCTTTATTACCAGGAGTGACATTCTTGAAAATGTGCATTTTCATAGTTTGCACAAAGTTTTGGCGTGCCAACTCGTCGTGAGTGGGTTGCGGTAGCATAGCGTGTTGGAATTGTTGAGCCATCATTGCTTCCTCCCAGAAATTTGAGCTATATTTACGCTGGATATAACAACTTGGCTACCGTTTGTACATCTTTGTCACCACGTCCAGAGCAGTTAATTACAATCCGAGGACTGCCAGTTAGCTGGGGACAGAGGGTTTCGAGATAAGCGATCGCATGGGCTGTTTCCAATGCTGGGATAATCCCCTCCAATTTCGATAATCGCTGGAATGCCGCCAAAGCCTCAGCATCCGTCACACTATAGTATTCAGCGCGACCAGTATCTTTTAAATAGCTATGTTCTGGGCCCACGCCGGGATAATCTAACCCCGCACTAATTGAGTGTGCCTCAATGATTTGTCCATCTTCATCTTGCAGTAGGTAGCTCATGGCTCCATGCAATACACCAATGCTCCCTTTTGTCAAGGTAGCTGCGTGTTTTTCGGTATTGACACCTTCGCCGGCTGCCTCAATTCCAATGAAGCGTATGGAAGACTCATTCATAAACTCATAGAATAGCCCCATCGCATTGGAACCACCACCGACACAAGCCAAGAGAATATCAGGTAATCCACCCCACTTTTCCATTGTTTGGGCGCGGGTTTCTTCGCCGATTACTGCATGGAAATCACGTACCATCATTGGGTAAGGATGGGGCCCTGCTACCGAACCCAGGATGTAGTGAGTAGTTTCCACATTTGTTACCCAATCTCGGATGGCTTCGGAAGTAGCATCCTTCAAAGTTCCGGTTCCCGCCTCCACTGGCCGCACTTCTGCCCCCATCAGCCGCATTCTAAAAACATTCAAAGCTTGGCGTTCCATGTCCTGAACACCCATGTAAATTATGCATTCCAGCCCAAAACGAGCGCAAACTGTGGCTGTAGCAACTCCATGTTGTCCGGCACCGGTTTCAGCAATAATCCGCTGCTTACCCATACGTTTCGCCAACAATACCTGACCAAGGGCATTATTGATTTTATGAGCGCCAGTGTGATTTAAATCTTCACGTTTTAAGTAAATTTGTGGCCCGGTGCGATCGGGTCGGGCATAATGAGCAGTCAGGCGTTCAGCAAAATACAATGGTGTCGCACGTCCTACATAGTCTCGTAACAACTGCTGTAGTTCTGCTTGAAAACCAGGGTCATTGCGGTATTGCTGATAAGCTGTTTCTAATTCAGCTAAGGCAGGCATGAGCGTTTCAGGTACATACTTACCGCCAAAGCGTCCGAAGCGGCCTAGCGTATCTGGAACCTGAGCAGTTGAATTTGGAGATAGGGGAGTGGTAGTCACAGGCTGTTTTTGATGACGGGAATGACTTAATTATTATAGAAAAGTCTGGGGCATATCTGGGGAATGGAGAATTGGGAATGGGAGAATAATAGTCCCAAAAACTTAGCTTGGTAAAGCTTTTCTTATTCTCATGCAGAAGATGGGAACGAGAGTAATGGCATTGTCAGCCGAAACAATGGCATTGTCAGTCAAAACAATCGCATTGTCAGTCGAAACAATGGCATTGTCAGTCAAAACAATGGCATTGTCAGTCAAAACAATCGCATTGTCAGCCGAAACAATGTCATTGCAGGTCAAGAAACTTGTGAGTACACTGTAGTTTTCTTCCCGCGTCGGGAATGGGATTAGGTTTCGCCCTCTTCTTTTCCAGATGACGCGAAAAGTTAGGAAGAGATTAACCCAAAGCGGACTTTAAATCACTTTCCGCTTGTGCCAATGCATCTGGTAATTTACTTGCATCGCGTCCGCCAGCTTGGGCTAGGTTTGGTCTTCCGCCGCCGCCGCCGCCGCAGATTTTAGCGATCGCACCCACAAATTTACCAGCTTGCAAACCTTTTTTGTTCACTTCTGAACTAAAAGCTGCAACTATACTCACTTTCCCTTCTTCTGGAACAGAACCCAGTACCACTGCACCGTTACCGATTTTTTGCAACAAGCGTTCGGCTGCGGTTTTCAATGATTCTGGATCGACATTTTCTAATTGGGCGACAATAATTTTATGATCGCCTATGGTTTCTGCTGTTTGTAGCAAGCTGTCTGATTTAGCGATCGCTAGCTGTACCTTTAAGGTTTCTAATTCCTTCTGACTATTTCTCAGTTCGCTTTGCAGACTTGTGATTCTGTCTGGTAATTCTTCGGGTTTAACTTTAAAGCGATCGCTCAAATCTTTAACTACTTTATCCCGCAGATTCAGATAATCTAATATTGCTGGCCCCGAAACAGCTTCAATCCGCCGCACCCCAGAAGCTACGCCAGCTTCCGAGATAATCTTGAACACGCCAATTTCAGCAGTATTGCTGACATGGGTTCCACCGCAGAGTTCCATTGATACGCTAGGGAAGTCAATTACCCGCACTTCTTCACCATATTTTTCCCCGAACATGGCAACAGCACCCCTAGCTTTCGCCTCTGCTAAAGGTAATACTTCCACCTTGGCAGCATGAGCCTCAGCAATCCAACTGTTCACCTGTTCTTCAACTTGCTGAACTTCCTCTGCTGTCAAAGCGCGGGGACAGTTGAAGTCAAAGCGCAACCTGTCAAAGGAAACCAGGGAACCTGCTTGAGATATACCCTCATCAACAATTTTCTTTAATGCCGCTTGCAATAGGTGCGTTGCGGTATGGTTAGCTTGGGCGCGACGCCGACAAGCCGGATCAATTTGGGCTGTAACATTATCGCCTACGCGCAGTGTACCGCGTTCGATGCGTCCGAAGTGAACAAAGAAATCAGATTCTTTTTTCACGTCTTCTACCCGAATAACGATACCATCACCAGAGATATAACCGCGATCGCCGATTTGTCCCCCAGATTCAGCATAAAATGGTGTTTTGTCAAGGACAATTTGCACCTCTGTCCCCGCTTCTGCTTCCTCTTGGCAAACACCTTCTACTAATATCGCTTCAACTTTCGCAGTTGCAGCAGGTTGGGTATAGCCGATAAATTCGGTGACTTTAATGTGTTCTGCTAGTTTGTCGAGGGAACCTTGTACAGTTAAATCGATGGTTTCATGTGCCGCTTTGGCACGTTCCACCTGCTTTTGCATTTCGGCATCAAATCCCGCGTCATCGACTGTCAGATTATTTTCCTCGGCAACTTCTTGAGTCAGTTCGAGGGGAAATCCGTAGGTGTCATAAAGGGTAAATGCACTTTCACCGCTAATTTGAGTTTCTCCTCGCTGTTTCACCTCTTGGATGATTTCTTCTAAGAGTTTTTCGCCTCTATCTAGAGTTCTGAGGAAATTCGATTCTTCCCGTTGCAACTCAGCTTTAATTGCTGCTTCTCGTTGGCGCACATTGGGGTAAGCTGATTCCGAAAGAGCGATCGCAGTTTCGGCAACTTGGGTAGTAAATTCGCCAGAAATCCCAATTAATCGCCCATGACGCACTACCCGCCGAATTAATCGCCGCAGCACATAACCCCGCCCCACGTTAGAAGCGCGAATTTCATCAGCAATCATGTGGATAACAGCACGAATATGATCGCCAATGACTTTTAGGGAAGTTTTGGTTTTTTCATCACTGCTGTGGTAATCAACACCAGCAATTTGTCCTGCTGTTTGGATAATTGGAAAAATCAGGTCAGTTTCGTAGTTATTGGGTACTTTTTGGAGAATTTGCGCCATTCTATCCAAACCCATGCCGGTGTCGATATTCTTGTTTTGCAGCGGCGTTAAATTCCCGGAAGCATCGCGGTTATATTGCATGAAGACGAGGTTGTAAAACTCGATAAACCGGGAATCGTCTTCTAAATCGATATTTTCGTCACCGCGTTCTGGGTGGAAGTCGTAATAAATTTCGGAACAAGGGCCACAAGGGCCAGTCGGGCCAGATACCCAAAAGTTATCATCTTCACCCAAGCGTTTAATTCTCGCTACCGGCACACCAATTTGATCGCGCCAAATTCCAAAGGCTTCATCATCATCTTTAAAAACGCTGACGACGAGATTTTGGGGGGAAAAGCCAAAGACTTGGGTGGATATTTCCCAACCCCAAGCGATCGCTTGTTCTTTAAAATAATCACCAAAGCTAAAATTGCCCAGCATCTCAAAAAAGGTGTGATGCCGTTTGGTGCGTCCGACATTTTCGATGTCGTTGGTGCGGATACACTTTTGCGAAGTCGTAGCCCGTTTAAATTCTGGTGTGCGCTGCCCCAAGAATATTGGCTTAAATGGTAGCATCCCCGCGATCGTTAGCAGCACGGTTGGGTCTTCTGGCACGAGGGAGGCACTTGGGAGAATTTGGTGTTCCCGTTGGGCAAAGAAGTCGAGAAATATGTTGCGAATTTCGTTACCGCTTAGGTACTGGGGATTTGAAGACATAGGTGTTTTTAACTTTAGACTCTAGACTTTAGACTTGGGCGTAGCGGCACTAGGTAAGTGTATTTTCATAAATAGCTTTATATATTCTTGCATTTTGTTTCATATTACTGCCAGCGAATTCTGCCAGTGGGTGAGCAAAATGCAGTGATTAACACGCTTTTACACCATAACCTGACTCTGGTAGGATACGTCATCGCATCTCGATGCTTAAAATTAATCATTAAGAAATACTTTAAAATTCCCATACTGAGGTAACAAATGGCACTAAAACTGAAAGTATCAAATATTTCTTGTGAGGGATGTGCAGATATAATTACTGAATCTATCCACGTTATGGAACCTGATGCCAAGGTGGATGTCGATGTTAACGCTAAAACTGTCACTGTTGAATCCGCAGCTTCTGAGGAATCAATCAAACAGGTAATTGTTGCTGCTGGTTACGCTGTAGAAGGTTATTGATCAGATTCTAACTTTTCACATACAGCAGATTTGAAGTTGGTGAGGTAGGTACACAAGCTAAGTCTGTTACCCAGGTATAAAGCGTGTTTTACTCCTAAATTCTAAATTCTGCTGTAAGTTTAGATTTTAATATCTTTATTTACCCCCATTAGGGGCAGGTTTTGACATCAAGTTTTTATTTAGCTTTGTTTTCCAGCTTTATGATGTTGCCGCAAATAAAAAAAAGATGTGAATTAAGGAAATAGACAAACACAGAGAAAGGGTAGGCATAAATATTTTATTTCTCCTGCTAACGTATTGTTTGACTTGGGATTATTCTCACTTAAATTATAAATTTTACCTTGACAATTTCTGTCTTGATTTGTAGGCTATGCTAGCTCTAAAGAGTTGCTGCATATAGTACAATGTAGTTTTGTTGTATATTGTATTTACGATTTAAATATTTTATCTACATTTTCTAAAAGCCTACTCTGCAAACAAAAAGGCTTTTATACTTTATGGGAAGTTAAATTTTGAATTACACAATAACAATTTGAATTTGATAATCAAATGAAAAAAATTTATATTTTCTTTATTTTTCTACTTAGGAATAAATTGATTTATCTGATGCAATGGTTATTAAAAAGTGTTGATTACGGTCATTCTATCAGGAAAATCGTACTTAAGAAACTCCAGCAATAGTTTTTATATATCTAAATAATATTCAGTATTTTTACTGTTTTAAAAATAAACTGTAAAGAAGACATTAGTTGTTAGAAATCAATATTTCAGACGCTGTAGTAGTAAATATAAAGTCTTAAAAGGAGGTTTGACTTGGAAGTTCGCTGTATAATCGACTTTCAAAAAAACAATATATCAAAAAATATAACTTATCCTAAAACATTATATTTAGTATTAGATGACAATAGCAGTAGTTACTCAAGTTAATTTATTTAAAATTTAAATAGGATTAAAAGTAAAGCAATGAATATTTCTATTCTGATCTTTGGAAAAAATAACTTTATCACCACACTTCCAGATCAGATCCGTTATACGACTGCTTTTAGTGTAGAAGTTATAGACAATTTGAATCAAGCAGTATCCTGGATTAAAACAACACCCCCCGATATAATCCTGGTGCAGGCTAGCCTAGATGGCAGTATGGAACTCTGCGGTTGGTTGAAAGATCAGACAAAACTATCGTGGATATACTGTATTCTTTTCGAGGATCGTTCCCAGCAGATGGCTGATAAAAATAAGGGTTGGCATAGGGAATTAGAGATGAGTGCTGCGGCCTTAAAGCAAGGAGCCGATGCATATATTTGGCATCTGATTGAAGAAAAAACAGATTATAGCTTGGCAGAGTTGACAGCCAATCATGGACTAATACTTGCTCAATTGACAGTTGGCTTGCGGAAAGCACAAAAATACCGAGATTTGATTCGCACAAATGATATGTTATCTGCGATCGCCTTAGCCGATTCGTTGACAGAATTAAATAATCGTCGTGCTTTAGAATGGGACTTATCCAGGCAAATTCAAAGAGCTAGGACTCAAAAAACTTCCTTGAGTTTGATTATTCTGGATGTAGATCATTTCAAAAAAGTTAACGATACTCATGGACATTTAGTAGGCGATCGCATCTTGCAAATATTATGTCAGCGTCTGCGCCACAATCTGCGCTGTCAAGATACAGCATTCCGCTATGGTGGTGAAGAATTTGTAATTCTTCTAGCTAACACTACTGATGATGAAGCACTATTAGTAGCCCGTCGTCTCAATCGCGTAGTCAGCGACGAACCATTTGCACTCAACAATAAACTGACAATTAATGTCACCATTAGTTTGGGTACAGCCTCTCTGCAAGCTGAGGATGATGAGAAAGGAGAGAGTCTGCTATATCGTGCCGATCAATGTTTGTTACAGGCTAAAACTTCTGGGCGTAATCGGGTGATTAACTCCAACTACTTATCTCATCATGGCTCACATTTGAAAGCTGTTTCTTCGTGAAGTGGAGAGAGTCTAATCAGACATTGAATCATGAACGGCTCAGATTACCAATTTATTTGGATACTTGAGTTTGCACTATGTTAGTAGGGACACGGCAATGTCGTGTCCCTACTAAAATTCTATATGTATCAAGCTTTTTGTGAAAAGCAGTCTAGCCTATTTATGAATAGTCTCCCGCTCTTTGGTAGCAGGTTCCTTATCTTTGAATAAGTCAGCCGCCGTTAAGAGTAACTCTCTCAATGTTTGTTTGATTTGACGCTCTTTTCTGGCTAGAGATGTACCAGCTTCACCCAGTTTATCTTCTAACTGCGATCGCTTCTCTCCTACCTGTACAGCCATAGATTCTGCTTGAGGACGAGCCTTATCGTACCAGTGTTTAGCCTCATCTAGATAATCTTGAACCTCCATATTACGTCCGCCATAGCGTGCAGCCATATTAGCTCGGACAATGGCTAGCTGCGCTTGCAGTTGAGCGTAACGTTTCTTTAACAATCCTACTTCTTCACTATCTTTAATCGCATTGACAGCAGAATCAATTGCAGTTTTGGTACTCGCAGGTTTTTCCTTACCCGTCTCTTCAATTTCTGCCAAAATTACATCAACCTCTTGTTGGAGTTGTTCTTCTTCACCATCCAGTTGAGCTTGTAGCCTTTTTATATCTGTTTGAGTTTGAGCAATGCTTTCGTGTCTTTTGCTATTAATGCCTTCCAGCGCTCCTTCAATGGAAGCTGTCACTTCATCTTTGAGTTCGCCACCTTTTTCTTGGAAGTTTTCAATTACAGCAGAAACTGCATCTTTCACAATGCCACGAACTTCACTAGAACCTTGTTTAAACTCCGAAGCTACTTGAGAAACTGCGGATTTTACAATTTCTCGAATCCGATCAGTTCTTAGTTGTCCAGTTTCTTTAGCTTGTTGCAAGTCGGCTTGAATTTGTTGCTTGATATTGTTAGGCATTTTCAACTCTTGGGGTTTAACTAATTTGGATAAAATTTTCTAGAAATGTTCCTACATCCACATTATGGCGTAGCCATATCTGGCTCGGTACTTCCTTTAGATAGAAAATTCTAGCCCTAAAGAGGTGATGTGTAGCATGTTGCCCATTTGTGAGATGATGAATATTTAGTGGTAGTAATCAGGAGTGAAATATGTGGCGAGTAAATATTACTTGTTCGGGTGATGCCTGGAAACTCTATGGTGTTGATTTTAAAGTGATCGCAGAGAAATATCAAGGTGAATTGATTGGTTCCAAAAAAATGCCAGATGGTACGCGCATTATGTCTTATAAAATTGAGGATGTTAGTGATGCAGAGTCTTTTCAAGAAGATTGTGCAAGTTTTGCCGGATTTACAACTGACTTTGAATCACTCTAGTATTGGTTCTGATACTTATGCCTACAATTAGTATGTCCAAATCTGGAGAAGTTAATTGAAAAAACTACTTAAATTAGTATTAGTAACGTTTTTGTTATTAATCAGTACTTTTACTTTGCCTGCTAGTGCAACAGACACAGTTAACGGTGAACAAATATTTAGTGTTCATTGTGCTGGTTGTCATATCAATGGCAGCAACATAATTAGGCGTGGTAAAAATCTCAAAAAGCAAGCCCTGAAAAAGTATGGTATGGATTCAATAGAGGCAGTTACATCTATAGTTACCAATGGTAAAAATAATATGTCAGCCTACAAAGAACGCCTCAGTGAACAGCAAATTCAAGACGTTACTGCTTACGTTCTCGAACAAGCTGAAAAAGGCTGGCGTTAAAAAGTTAGGAGTTGGGAATTATGAATTATCAGTTATGATTTATCTATTAGTAATTGTTAAGTCTTCCCATTCCTAACTTTTCACTCATAAATTGAAAATGAACTTACCCGCAGCTAGTCGTCTCCAATTTACTCCCGATTTGAACATCTGCCGCATATTAAATGGGATGTGGCAAGTCTCCGGCGCACACGGACAGATCAATCCCCAAGCCGCTATTGAGACTATGTTCAAATATTTAGATGCTGGCTTTACCACTTGGGATTTAGCAGATCATTATGGCCCTGCGGAAGACTTTATTGGTGAGTTTCGTTGCCAACTAATTGATACTCGTGGTAAAGATGCTTTATCTCAGGTGCAAGCTTTTACAAAATGGGTACCTCGTCCAGGCAAAATGACGAAGAAACTCGTCGAAGAAAATATTGATATTTCCCTGAGAAGGATGAATGTGCAATCGTTAGATTTGATGCAATTTCATTGGTGGGAATATCAGGATAAAAATTATCTGGATGCCCTCAAATATATGGCAGAACTTCAGGTTGAGGGTAAAATTAAGCATCTAGGTTTAACTAATTTTGACACGGAAAACTTAAAGATTATTACTGAAGCAGGCATCAAAATTGTTTCTAATCAAGTACAATTTTCTCTGGTTGACCGCCGCCCTGAAGTTAATATGGTGGAGTTTTGTCAGCAGCATGACATAAAGCTTTTTACTTACGGTACACTGTGCGGCGGTTTGTTATCAGAAAACTATTTGGGTAAACCGGAACCAAGAGGATTTGATCTATCCACTGCTAGTTTGAAAAAATATAAAAATATGATCGATGCTTGGGGTGGTTGGCAATTATTTCAAGAATTGCTGGCTATCCTGAAGGAAATTGCTAATAAGCATAGGGTAAGCATTTCCAACGTGGCAGTGCGTTACATTTTAGATCGGCCAACTGTGGGCGGTGTGATAGTTGGTGCCAGACTTGGTGTATCTGAACATATAGAAGATAACGCCAAAGTATTTAGTTTTAGTTTAGATGAAGACGATCGCGATCGCATCAATGCAGTATCTCGCCAATCACGCGATTTGTACCAGCTTATCGGCGATTGCGGCGACGAATATCGGCGATAATTTCGGGAAAAAGGTGATAATACGGTGAAGGTTATTGTGCAATCTACCCTTGGAAACCATGCCCCTAAACTTTACCTTCGCCCTCAGTCAACAGCAAACTTTTGAACTGCGCTGTGATTATGGCTCACGTCGCCTGGATAAAACGGAGTTGGCAGCACTCATTGATTTGTGTGAGCAAAATTACTATGCTCAACAAAGAGATCATTTACCTTATCTCACCCAGTTGGGACAGCAACTTTATCAATGGCTGGATGGTAAAGAAGGATGGCTGAGAAGGGCGCTGGATGAGGCGGATGAGCAAACAATTCTTCTAGATTTGATTGAAACCAGCGAAGCACAGGGGTTGAACCCAGAAACAGAACGGGTGGCGTTGGGATTGGCACATTAGATAAAGAAGTTAGACAGCAGTTAAGAACTCAGCGAATTATTCACATTGCTGATGGTAATCCCCGCTTGCTGAAGTGGCTATTGAAGGTGATTCAGCAGCCGAGATTAGCGACGGATGAATTACTGAATCGGCTGGAGGCGACTGAGCAGAAATTCCGCGAAAATATCTTGGCACAAACTCTGCTGGATACCTTGGAACCTGAAGAACAAAAGTTTCTTGCACGGTTGAGTGTGTTTCATCTGCCTGTGATGGAGGATATTGTCAGGGCAATTTCTACCGCCGGGGAATTGGCAATTTTAGGCAAGCTAACCAGCCTTAGCCTAGTCGAGTCGGCTACCACTCACGCCAACCAGCCAGCTAATTATCGGGTGACGACAATTTTAGAACCGTTGTTAGAACCAGTGTTGAGTCAGGAAGAATGGCAAGCAACGCGACAGCAAGCGGTGAGGAAAATCCATCAAGTTTGGTACAAGGAGTCTAACCAAACAACGAAAACAGATGATCCAGATTATTTCCTCCCCCGACTCAATCAACGTGGGCGCTGACGTAGCTGTGTACGTTCTACAACAGTAAAACTGCCTTCTAAAGATATACTTTCAATACTCAGCAGACGTAGCAAGTCTTCAGCTGGCTCCTCTGGTGTAGCAGGAAAATAACGAAAATAAACAACACCAACTGGTGATGGCATCCGCAGGCGGTAAATTAATTCGCCATAATCTCGGTCAAATGTCAGAATGATTCGCCCCTCACGAACTGCACGCGTCAGAACCTCAGAATCTTCTGCACCTGGCGCGTCTTCACTTCTATAGGCTACATCGTAACCAGCAGAGCGCAAATATCTAACGCTCATCAGAGGAAAGTTTTCATTTGCTAGAAACCGCATCATCCCGCCTTAGACAAAAGCGGTAGAGTGTACAAAGATTCTTCACGCATACACTCTGCTGTAAAAGCGAACACCGCTCTTAGTGCTTCTGAGGTGAAAGTAGGATAATTTTCTAGCACTTGTTGTTCTGTCCATCCCGCAGCAAACAAACCCAATAAGAACTCTACAGATAAACGAGTTCCTTTCACATTCACAGTCGGCTTACTCAGCAGAATTTTGGGGTCTGAATGAATGTACTGTTTCCAGTCCATAGTTTGTACTCCCACTAAGCTACAGCTATTGTTGCACAGTATGATTTTTGTTGGCTTGGTGAAGGGGAAATGCGATCGCTTAGGCAACTATGATTATTATTGGATTGCTAAGTGGGGAAATGCGATCGCGTTAATCTAAAATTAATTGGCAACAATAACACGTTCACGAGTATCAAATACTCATTAAAGGAGTTCAAATACTCATTAAAGGAGTTCAAATACTCATTAAAGGAGTTCAAATACTCGTTAAAGGAGATCAAAGGCTCATTAAAGGAGTTCAAAAACTCATTAAAGGAGTTCAAAGGCTCATTCACAAGTCTTCAAGAGTCTTCAAGAGCAACACGGAGATTCTCACAAAAATAACTTCAACTTGACAGACAGCTAGTCTACTTCGTACATCTGCTTATGCTTGGCTAAAAGCTCTTGATATTTCTCATTTGTCTTTGCTTGTACCCACTTGGCTTTAAATATTGCTGCCGATTCCGCTTTAACTGGATCTACTTCATAGGGAAGAATCTCTTTTTTGGAACCTGAATCTTCTGAATTTTGTTTATACTTCCTGCCGCTTTTATGATTAGCATAACGGCGAGAGCGAGTATAGCCCATTTGGATAAACTTTCGTGCCATATCTGCGCCGACAAAATCATCTTTATCTAAATAATCAAGAAACATCTCATAGATTTTTTCACTCGACTCTCTAGCAATCTCAGGAGTTTTGAATCGCCAGTAGGGAAGGATTTCTGATTTGTATGGTTCAACCAAAAGTACACCCTGCTCACCCTTCCCAACACGATAGAGTTCAGCATGTTGGCGAAAATCAATAATTTTAAAGTCTAAAGAATAATCAAAAGCCATGATAGATTTTTATTAGGAATAGTAAACTTTAAAAAAAAGTTCAACTTCTATCTAAGTATTGAGATTTATTTGATTATGCTATCTAGCACCCAATCCATGAACAGTGTCCTTGCGCCAGGAAATCTGCGTAAAGTGCATCACATTGCCCTCAACGTTAAGGATATGCAAGCTTCCCGCTACTTTTATGGCACAATCCTGGGTTTGCACGAACTCACAGGCGACGAAGTACCCGCAACTTTGGTGGAACTTGTCGCATCTGGGAAAGTAGCCAACTTCATCACCCCCGATGGTACAATCCTGGATTTATTTGGGGAACCAGAATTATCACCACCAAATCCAGACCCAGAAAAGACCTTCACCAGAGCGTACCATCTAGCCTTTGATATCGATCCGCAGTTATTCGATCGCGCGGTGACAGTGATCGGGGAAAATAAAATAGCGATCGCACATGGCCCAGTCACTCGTCCTACTGGTAGAGGAGTGTATTTTTACGATCCAGATGGCTTTATGATTGAAATTCGTTGCGATCCAGATGTCCATTAAATAATTATTTGTCAGTAAAACTATGGCCGCTAAAACCACGGAAATATTTAAAGTAATTGAAGACACGATCGCAAAACCGCCAATTCCACACGAACCATACAAGCAATCATTGAAAGCCTGGGCGATGTATTGTTTGCGAGACAAAGGTTTTATAGTCGCTTATGCTCAAAATGCCGACTTTGCCATTGAAAGAAAACGTGAAGAAAAGCTATATTTTAAAGTTTCAAACAGCCCTGATGATTTAGATAATTCTTTTAACTGGATTGTTTGGGATAGTGTAACCAAAAGCGCCAGTCTTATTCCCCAAAAAATAGACTGATGCCAAAATAGTCATCAAATCTTTTCCAGATTCTTTAACTATTCTGACTCCTGTTAGCGCAGCGGGGCGTAGCCCATTCTGACTCCTGAATTCTAACTAGACAACTGCTGCACAAATCTTTGATGTTCTGGCGAATTTAATCCCAACTGCAACACAGCCAATACTTGCTGCATATTGCCAGCAAGTAAATCGCTCATTGATAACCACAAACCAGGAAAAACTTGACTTTTGATAATTCCATCTTCGTCTACTTCTAAGGATATATATTCTCCTTGTTGCAGGCGAAGCCAATCTAATTTGTTTTCAAATATTTGCCAAACAATATATTCTTTTACCCCATTCCGACCATAAACTTTTTTCTTGTCATGTAAATCAATAGCAACACTGCTAGCTGCTATCTCTATTACCAGTTCTGGCGCACCTTCTATATAATCATCATCGCTCAAACGAGATTGTCCTTGAGATGCTGGTGTGATTAATAGCACTCCATCAGGTTGCGGTTCATTGTCTCGATCTAATCGGACTGTTGGCTTAATTCCCAATTTCACACTAGGAGTTAATGCTTCATAAACTCCCAGCCAACCTATTAGATGACCATGTGGTTCAGCATGACTTTCAAAGCGTAATGGGGATGCCAAATATACAACTCCTTCAATTAATTCTGCCTTTTGATGATGGGACATTGCCTGATAGCGTCGTTCAAATTCGTAGCGAGTGAGGCGATCGCCATTCTCTAAAGGAGGAATTCGTTGCTTGAGTGATAGGTTGACCATGATTTTCTGCTCTGGCAAAGAGTCTTACTTTATTATGGCTTGGTACATATTCTTCTACGGAAATACTACCCAAGCCTCATTTTGTTAATAAATCGCTAGAATCAAGTTTCTCAAATACCATTAAATGCTGTTGAGGTAACAAGTTTTTAGTTTCCCGCCAAACCAAACCAACAGCTTGCATTTCTTTACGGACTTGCTTTTGAGTCATCTTGTGCAGACCTTTAATCATAATAAAGGGATTTTCACCCCGATACTCAACCAGCACCACCCGACCACCTGGTTTAAGTGCTTTCACAATTCCTTGCATTACTTCTTGAGGATACTCAAGTTCATGATAAGCATCTACCATCAACGCCAAATCGATACTTTCAGATGGTAAGTTGGGGTCAGTAAAAGTGGCTAAAATCGGCTCAACATTGGTGATATTTTTCTCTTTTTTGAATAACTCAATAATTTCCAACATTTCAGGCTGAACATCTACAGCCAACACCTTACCTGCTGTTAATAACGGCGCGATACGAAAGCTTAAGTAACCTGTACCAGCGCCAATATCCGCCACCACATCATTAGGTTTCAGATTGAGGAGGCTGACTACCTTACTTGGCTGTTCCTCTCCCTCTCGGCTGGGACGTTCTAGCCAGCCAGCGCCAGTGTATCCCATAACTTGGGCGATTTCGCGCCCCATGTAGTATTTGCCAATACCATCTGGACTGTGGATTATCCGTTGTTTGTAAACAGTGGTAGATGAAGACGCGGCTTGTGCTGTCAGGGTTGGGTTCAGCAGCGAACAACTCAAGATCGCAACAAGAGTTACTATAAAGTGGAGAAAATTTGACATTTGGTTATGACTGATCAAGATAGTTATAAGCAGCAACTAAAAGAATTTTATGGTAGTAGAACGACTTATGACCATGAGAAAGACACTCGCCATCCTCTAGAAGCCAAGCTTCTACTTGAATTTGTTCCACTACATTCGGGACAGAAAATCCTTGATGTGGCGACTGGAACAGGTTTAGTTGCGATACCCGCAGCTGAAAAAGTTGGTTCAGATGGCTCTGTTATTGGGATTGATATGACCCCTGGAATGTTGCATCAAGCAAGACTTAAGATTGCAGCAGCAAGATTACAAAATATCGAGTTGATTGAGGCAGATGCAGAATATTTCAACTTTAGTGATAGTAGTTTTGATGTTGTCTTTTGCTGTGAGGCAATTGTACTTTTTCCTGATATCCTTGCTACTTTGCAAAAGTGGTACGGCTACTTGAAAACAGGAGGGTATGTGGCATTTACCTGTCCTCCCGAAACTGCTATTATGGCATCTCTTCAGCAGAGGATCTGCGCTAGAGTTTTGGGTGTATCGCTACCACATATCCTTGAACCACTGGGAACTCCAGAAAAATGTCGGAAATTGCTTAATCAGGCAGGTTTTAGAGATATCGAAATTAAGATTGAACCATCAGGACGTTATCACCCTCTTAGTGATAACAGATTATCAATGACAGTAATTAATATAAATTTTAAAGGCAATCCTCTGTTGTCAAAATTATCACCAGAACAATTAAATCAATTGCAAGTTGAGTACAAAGCAGAAATTGAGAAACTAGCAACCGATCGAGGTCTTTGGATAGACACTACAAAGTTCTTTGTTCGCGCTCGAAAATAAGTTGATGAGCTTTGTTCCTGAACTGACAGCTTCGGGCGATCGCGCATGATAATCTTGCGGTTAATAATGACAATCACAGTTTAAGCTTCTAGACCGATGTGGAAGTAAATATTTTCAGGATTTACTTAAACAGCCTCTTAAAAAATTTGTAATCCAACCTTTGGACGCTTATATGCAAAACCTGTCCCTGATATTAGTGCCTGTACTCGCTGCACAGAAAGTAGTAGGTGACGGTGTAATTAAACCTCTCGGTCATCATGAACTGCTGTTGGTGCTAGTACAACTGTCACTGTTGCTTTTCGTAGCGCGGGGATTAGGTGAGTTGATGCGCCGAATTAACCTACCGCCTGTTGTTGGAGAATTACTGGCGGGTGTGCTGCTTGGCCCTTCTCTATTTGGTTTGCTCCTTCCAGACTTACAGGCGCACATCTTTCCCAAAAGTCAAGAACAGTCTAATTTACTTTCGGTGATTTCTTGGTTAGGTGTGTTATTTTTGCTGATTGTGACTGGGTTGGAGACGGATCTCAAGCTGATTCTTCGTAAGGGTAAAACGGCTCTTTTGATTTCACTGGGCGGAATTATTATCCCCTTTATCACTGGATTTGGGCTGGGCTGGCTATTACCAGATAGTTTTTTAGCCGACCCAGAAAAGCGATTGGTATTTAGTCTGTTTATCGCCACAGCAATGAGTATTTCGGCAGTCCCAGTAATTGCAAAGGTGCTGATGGACTTAAACCTGATTCGCCGTGACATTGGTCAAGTTACCTTAGCTGCTGGGATGACTGACGACACCATCGGCTGGATTTTACTTTCTGTGGTTTCAGGTTTAGCTAGTAGTGGCAAATTTGACCTGGGGACAATTTTCCACTCTGTAAGCGCGGCCATATTATTTTTAGCGATCGCCTTTACAATTGGGCGTACCATTGTAGACCAGATTTTGCGCTGGGTTGATGACTACGTTGGCGGCATCGCCGCTAGTATGTCGGTTGTGCTGATTCTTGCGCTCTCGGCAGCAGCACTTACCCACGGATTAGGTCTAGAAGCGGCATTAGGTGCTTTTGTAATGGGGATTCTAGCAGGCCAATCCCGCCGCTTTAGCAATGAAGCTGGACACATGCTAGAAGTCTTCACAGCAGCCTTTCTAGCGCCAATTTTCTTTGCTTCAGCCGGCTTGAAAGTTAATTTGCTAGCTCTGTTAGTCCCTCAAACGTTGATATTTGGCTTGATTGTTCTCGCTGTTGCTTGTGTTGGTAAATTTACAGGTGCTTACCTTGGTTCTCGTGCGGGTGGCTTGAGTCATTGGGAAGGTTTGGCGATGGGTTCCGGGATGAATGCTCGCGGGGCGATGGAAATCGTCGTTGCCACCATTGGTTTATCTTTGGGAGTGCTGAATCCCCAGATGTATTCGATTATTGTCATGGTAGCGATCGTCACTTCCCTAATGGCTCCACCCCTGCTGCGCTGGACTTTATCAAAAGTGGTTATGGGTGAAGAGGAAGCTCGACGTTTGGAACAAGAAGAACAGGATAGCCGCAGCTTTATTAAGCAGATTCACCGTATCTTAATACCTACTAGTGGTGGACCCAACATCCAATTGGCGGCGCAACTAGTCGGTTACATGGCTCGCCAAAACTCAATAGAAGTTACATCTCTATATGCCCTGAGTGATAAGCAACCTCAAAGCAAAGCACGCCGGATGGAGGCAACCCAGGTTAAAGATACTGCTGCCGAGCAAGCTCTAGCTGCTGTCACTGAGGAAATGCAGCTACCTGCTGATACCACCTTGCAAACAAAAACGGAGTCGGGGCGTAATAAAGCGGAGGTAATTTTGAATGAAGCAAACAAAAACTATGACTTGATTGTACTGGGAGCTTCGGAACAGATCCGCCCCCAGAAAGCATTGTTTAATTTGCTTGTCGATCGGGTTGTCCAAGAAGCGCCTTGTGCAACGATGGTGGTGAAGTCGCATCTACCCCAACCGAAAGACGAGATATGCAAAATTCCTCAACAACAGCTGAAAAAGATTTTGGTGCCAACGGTGGGGACAGAATATAGTAAAAATGCCGTAGAAATGGCAAGTACGATCGCAGCTCAAACCGGGGCATTAGTGATGATCGTTAACGTGATTAATTTGCCACAGGTTGAGTATATTCTTTACGAACAGCGATCGCTAGCTCCAGTGAAGGAAATTGCTCACGATATGCTTGAACAGCAAGCAGCCATTGGCCGCAATCTGGGTGCTGATGTCAAAACCTATATTCTTCAAGGAACCAGCCCGGAAAGGGAAATCCTCAAGTTTGCCAAAACTCAGGAGGTTGACCTAATTATTCTAGGGAGTAATATCCGCATGGTTACAGGTCGCGTTTTCTTCGGTCATAGAGTCGATGCAATTCTGAGTAAAGCCCATTGCCCAGTAGCAGTAATTACTGCGCCATAAGAGTGATGAGTGCTGAGTGATGAGTGATGAGTGCTGAATTCTGAGTATAAACCCAGTTGCTTTAAAGTTTTGAGCAATCAACACTGTCCTAACATATCTAACTACAGCTATACATTTATTTCATAGACATTGCAAAAAAGAATGTAGAGACGTAGCAGTGCTATGTCTCTACAAAAGTTCTGGATAATGCATATTTAATTTCACCAGATGTCTAATAATTTGGTCTTAGCGCGAAGCCCTAGATGTTACCGATCTTTGCAAATTAGCTAGAGCGCGATTGTAATCCAAAATAGCTGCGACGCGATTACCTTCTGCTCTTGTCAGGTCATTTTCAGCATCAATCACCTCTGTTTGAGTGCCTACACCAGCTTGGAACCTCAATCTTGCTAAATTCAGAGCTTCCCTGGCTTGATTTAAAGCCACACTAGAAGTCTGCACATTATTTAAATTGGATTGCAATTGAGCATAGTACTGTTCTACATCAAAGCGAATTAGGTCGCGCTGGTTAGCAAATTGAGTCTCTGCGATCGCAATATTAGCTCTTGACTGAGCCGCCCTTGCTCTTGCTGCTCCGCCATCAAACAAAGTCAGATTTCCGTTAAGTCCCAATGAATAGCCATCAGTAATGCTGATCCCATCATTATACCGATCTGACAGGTTGTAGTTGGCTGCCAAACTAACTTGCGGCCCTAGCTGTGAAAGTGCCTGCCGTCGCTGTTGCTCGTAAATATTACGTTGTCCCAAATACTGTTGCAACTCTGGACGATTTTGAAACGCTTGGACAATACTTTGTTCTACCGTCTGCTGCCAAAGACCCGCTAATTGTACGGGATCTGAGGCACTGATCTCAGCTGACTGCGATAAACTTAACAACGTGGCAAGCTGACGACGGGCAATTTGCTGTTGTGAGATCGCATTAGTAAGTAGTTGTTGGGCGTTTGCTAAATTCACCTGAGCTTGCAGCACATCGAACCGTGTCCCCACTCCAGCCTGTTCTCTAGCTTGAGTATCCCGCAAACTAGCCTGGGCATTTTGCACAGCAGATCGATTAATTCTGACTTGCTCATCTGCTTGTTGCAAATCGTAGTATTGAGTAGTGGCATTCAACCTAATTATCAAAGACTGACTTTCAACATTTAATTCATCTATCCGTAGCTGTTCCTCTGCGGCTCTGATAGCCGCTACTGTGTTCCCAGAAGTATAGAGATTATAATTCAGTTGTGCTGAACCATTAAAAGAGGTGCTGCCTTGAGATGAATTGTTACTAAAACCATTACCACTATTAGTCACACTACTGTTAATACCAAGAGTAGGATATAAGGCAGCTTGAGACTCCCGTAGCGCCGAGCGAGTGCGTTCTAGCTGTAATATAGCTACCTGTAAGTCTCGATTATTGCGTTTTGCGAGTTCCAAAGCTTGTGCCAAACTGATTGGTACAGTTCCCTGAATCCTTACTTCCTCCGGTTTAGTCGGAAATTGCAGAGGATTGGGGCTGGGGTTGAGGCGATCGGGAACTTGTACAGAGCTTGAGGAATTCTGTGTTTTTAGCGGAGTTGCTGCACTTGCTGCATTTGGAAAAAGAATCGCGAACGCGACAGTAACCCAGGTAAAATGCACGAAGAATAAGCTGAAATTCATAATCTAGATATAGTAATTAATTAGGTTTTTTTGAGGATATAATCAAAAGCTCGACTTTATCCAAAATTAAGAACTCGCTTTCTTTATCCGGCAAAAACCCTAGCTTTTTGGCAAATACTTTTTCCACGTCACAGATTATAGATGAAGTTAAAAAAGTAAAACTACTGCCCTACAAAGGTTTCAGCTTAAGCGATCACGTTACGACAAAAATGGATAAAGTCGAGTCAAAAGTTTTCATCCTGATTGACCTACAGAGATTTTAATCTTAAATTACTCCTCCAAGGGTTGATCTTAACAAATTAGCCGACAATCAAACCATCCTGAACTCGGATAATCCTTTGGGTTTGAGCAGCAATATCAGGTTCATGAGTGACAATCACAATTGTGATCCCTTGGTCATTAAGTTCAGTCAGTAAATTCATTACCTCATGGGAGGTTTCAGTATCTAAAGCTCCTGTTGGCTCATCTGCCAAAACTAATGCAGGTCGGTTGACCAAAGCACGAGCGATCGCAACCCGTTGTTGTTGTCCGCCAGAGAGTTGACTGGGACGGTTAGCGATGCGTCCCCCTAATCCCACCTTTTCTAAGGCTTCTAATGCCCTTTCCCGGCGTTTTGGCTTGGGCAAGTTAGCGTAAACCATTGGCAACATGACGTTTTCCAACGCTGTTGCCCGCGCCAATAGGTTAAATTGTTGGAAAACAAAACCAATCCTTTGGTTACGGATATAGGCTAATTCATCATCATCAAAAGTCGTCAGGTTTCTACCTTCAAAAATATAGTCTCCAGTTGTCGGACGATCCAGACATCCCAAAATATTCATCAGCGTGGATTTACCTGAACCTGACGCACCCATAATTGAGACATATTCCCCTTCCTCAATAGAGAGTTCAATTCCCTTGAGGATCGGAACACTAACTTCTCCTAAGTAGTAGGTTTTAGTAATAGATTCCATCCAAATCATTGTTGGCATAAGAGTTAGGAATTACGAATTATGAATTATTTAGTCGCTTCTTAAAGCGTTGATTGGATCTAATTTAGATGCATTCCGTGCTGGAATCACCCCAGCGACTAAGCCAACGCTCAATGAAAGTCCAAAGCCAGCAATGATCGACCAGAAAGAAATTACAAAGGGAAATTTGAAACTGTTTGCAGCTATAAAGGCTAATAAAACGCCAGTTGCCATCCCAATACATCCGCCAACAATGGAAATCACGATCGCTTCGGCTAAAAATTGATTAAGTATTGCCGAATTGGTGGCTCCTACGGCTTTGCGAATCCCAATTTCTCGCGTCCGCTCAACCACGGAAACTAGCATAATGTTAGCAATACCGATTCCACCAACCACTAAGGAAATTCCTGCGATCGCTACCACCATTACTGTAAATAAACCCACAATACTAGTAAAGGTACTAACAATATCAGCTTGATTGGTCAGTCGAAAATCATCAGCTTGTGGCGGATAAATGTTATGACGCAACCGTAAGAGATTGGTAACTTGAAACTGAGCGGCTTCTAACTGCTCCTGATTAGCGCCTTTGACTAAAATTCCACTTACAGAAACGCCCACCAAAGCATTATTCCCAACAAGTCTCTTCGACATACTAGTTAGAGGAATAAAAATCTGGTCATCTCGATCCATCGGTCCCTGAGCGCCTTTAGGTTCCATCACCCCAATTACTTCATAAGCCTCTCCCTGAATCCGAATTTTCTCACCGATCGGATTTACACCCTGTGCAAAGAGTGTTTTTTGAACTGTAGGGCCAAGAATGGCAAGCTGTGCGGCAGTATCTAGTTCTTCTTGGGTAAAATATCTCCCTTGTTGGGGGTGAGTATTTCTGACTTCTGGGTAGTTCAAATCAGTGCCATAAATAGTTGTTGAGGTGTTTTGTCCTGCATAGACAACTTGAGCAGTCCGTTGGAGATAAGCAGAAACCATCTGTGCTGATGGCGCTTGTGTAGCGATCGCCTTAGCATCTTCCCAAGTTAAGGTACTGCTAGAACCTACTCCTTGACGGACATTCCCGCTTCTTGCCGCACCGGCCAAGATTTGGATCACATCTGTACCCAATGCTTGTATCTGTTGCTCTACACCCTTTTGCACTCCCTGACCGACAGAAGTAATGGCAATGACTGAAGAAATCCCAATAATCACACCCAACATAGTTAGACCTGTGCGTAATTTGTTACTCCACAAAGTCTCTGCCGCCATTGTCAAGATTTCCAGCAATGGTACTGTGCGGGTATTCTTAGCTTTGTAAAAGCCCTTAAATCTCTTAAACATAATGTTTTATTTAAAGAAGAATGCAGAATTCAGAATCCAGAATTCAGAATCAATTAGTGGAGGAATTAAACCCACATATTTACCCGCCAGTCAAACTTGAATTCATGCTGAATTCTGACTCCTGACTCCTGAATTTTTTATTGTTAAAACTCACTTTAAGGGGAACCACCGCCTGAACGACTACCACCACCGCCACCACCGCCACCACCGCCTGAACGACCACCGCCTGAACGACCACCGCCACCGCCACCGCCTCCTCCAAGACCAGGCAGAACTCCTCCTCGTGGTGTTGATTGCGGGCGCGATCCTGGTGGGAAACTGAGCAATACTCTCTCGTTTCCTGTCAATCCAGACTTAACTTCAGTAAAGTTATTCGCGGTAACGCCAGTCTCAATGCGAGTAAAGATAGGTTTGTTATCTGCTCCAGCCACATATACACCTGTGGCATTTTGTTGGCGCACCACTGAGGCTGTTGGCACTACTAGAACATTTTGAACTTGACCGACTTGAAAATCTACTTCTGCATTCATCCCAGACCGCAGTAGTCTTTGAGGATCTGAAAGTGATACTCTCACTTCAAAACTGGTGACGTTTTGCTCTACTATTGCTTGGGCAGCAATTTGGCTGACTTTACCTTCAAAGGTCTTTCCTGGGTAGGCATCTGCTTTAATCGAGACTTTTTGACCAAGGCTGATTTTGGAAATATTTGTTTCCGCTAAATTGGCAACGACTTCATTTGTGGAAGCTAAAGACAAGATTGAAGAAGAAGAAGAAGAAGCTACTTCACTACTAGCAGTTGTAGGTGTCACAAAAGCGCCGGGATCGGCAAATTTCTTTGTCACTACCCCATCAAAGGGTGCGCGAATGATCGTGTCATTGATTTCGGCTTGGATGTTTTGCAGCGAACCACGAGCCGATGTTACCTGGGCGCGGGCTGCATTAATATCTTCTTGGCGCGTTCCGGCTTTCAGAAGTGCCAAAGCTTGCTGTCTCTGCTTCACTACAGCTTGTGCTTGCTCGATGTCTTCTGGACGTGACCCAGCTTTTTGCAACCCCAGTGCTTGCTGTGCTTCATTTACGTTAGCTTGGGCGCTGTCACGATTAGAACGGTTTTGGTTAAGAGTCTGAAGGGAAATACCGCCTGCATTGTAAAGTTGCTGATTGCGAACAAAATCATCTTCTGCTTGGCGAAGGGCGGCTTGAGCGCTTTGCAAACGTGCCTGTGCTTGGGCAATATCTTGAGAGCGATTACCTGCTTGTACCTTTTGTAAATTCGCCTGGGCTTCGTCTAATACTCCTTGTGCTTGAGCAATATCTTGAGGACGATTGCCTGCGATCGCTTTTTGCAAATTCGCCTCGGCTTGTGCTAATTGTCCTTGAGCAGAGGTGAGTTGCCCCCGCAGGTTGGAATCATCCATGTAAGCGACAATCTGTCCTTGTTTGACGATATCTCCTTCTTTCGCCAGCAGGCTTTTCAAGATGCCGGAATTTTTCGGGCTGAGGTTAATTGACCGCTCAGGTTTTATCGTTCCGTTCGCTGAAACTGTGATTGTTAAACTCTGTCTTTCTACAGGCTTTGTCAGCACCCGACGGCTAGCTTGTTGACGGGAAACAACCGTTGCTTGGTAATAAACGGCATAGCCAATTCCACCCAAAAGGCAAAAAGCAATTAGCCAAGAGAGCCAATTACGTCTGCCCTTTTTTTTCTTTACCTCTGGAACTAAAACTGAGGAATCTACGGCATTTGGTGTATCAATTTTCATATCCATTTTATCTATAAGGAACGGCTACCGAGCTAGTTATTCACGGCTAATATAGCCTGGTAGCCTTATACCGACAATGATTTTGAGTTTTTAGTGTTTTAAAGGTTTATTTGCAGTACCAATCCACTAGGAAGTCTGAAGTAATCATCACGCACTCTAACTAATCTCCCAGCCGGAACAATTTCCTGATTAGGAAGAAGAATATCCCCGTTGGGAAGTCGGAAGTAACCTTGATTACGCAATCTGGCTATGGATCTAGCAGGAATAATTTGCCCATTGGGATATCTGATATCACCATTACCAAGTCTGACTACTCTGTTATAGGATTGGTTGTCACGGTTCCAATTATCCTGATCTCTAGGGTTTCTGATTTCTACAGTATTGTTGGATCTGCCATCGCGGTTCCAATTATCGCGATCTCTAGGGTTTCTGATTTCTACAGTATTGGTGGATCTGCCGTCGCGGTTCCAATTGCCCCTGTCTCTAGAATTTCTGATTTCTACAGTATTGTTGGATCTGCCATCGCGGTTCCAATTGCCCCTGTCTCCAGCGTTTCTGTCTTCTCTATAGTTGGATCTGCCGTCGCGATCCCGACCTTGATCGCTTTGAGCAACAACGTGGGCTTTCGTCTCAGCATTTGCAGGCGCAGTCAAGAGAGTGGGAACAACGAGCAGGGCAGCAGTAGCAGCTAAAACTATCGATAAACGATTTGATTTCAACATGGAATTGATTCCTTATTTAGATTAAAGTTCTATTATGATTAGGTTCAAATTCAGCAATTTAGACAGTTGCTTTTGTTTTGGCATCAAGATGTCTAATATTTACCTCGTCGTATAAATTCATACATTACAATTATTGCTCAAAATCTCTAAACCGATGTATGACCAAAGTCATTAGTAATTCCAGACTGATGTATGACCAAAGTCATAAGTTTTTTGAATAGGGAATGGGGCATTGGGCACTTGTACTGAGCGTACCCCTCCGGGGAAGCAAGCTACGCGTAGCATCTAGTAGAGAAGTATTGGGTATTGGGCATTGGGCATTGGGAATTAATCAATAATTCTGCTCCCCTGCTCCCTCATCCCCACTTAATCTTGGCTTGGTGCAATTCCTTGCCAAACAATATCCACAATATTCTGGACAAATGTTGATGCTTCTGTGGCACGATCGCCAGAAATTAATGGTAATTCGGTAGTTGCTATACTGACTTGAGACAATATCTGCTCTACAAAAACGTAGTTCATCAGCGATCCTAGTAAGATATGAGCCACTGTCTGGGGATCGCAAGGGCGAAGCCGATCTTGGTTGATCTCACGCTCTAGGAAAGCAGTCAGTGCTTTGACATCTTGCATGGGTCTTGGTTCTTTACCTCCAAATTCTGGGAGCGCATTCCCTCGCGATCGCAGCATTACAATCAGAGGCAACACCTCACGATGGAATTCCATAATCTGGAGACAAACCTTGATGAGGTTTTCTTTGAGATCGCCTTTACCACAAAGAGATTCCAACTCGCTCACCCAGAGGGGTTTTTCTGGAATTCCCATCGCTGCAAAAAATAATTCTTCTTTCGTTGAGAATCGCTTGAAAATTGAAGCTTCAGAAATGCCAGCCTGGTGAGCAATTTCTAATGTTGAAGCACCAAATCCTTGTTGTAGGAAAACTTGTCTAGCGGCTTCTAAGATTTGCTGATTGGTGATTCTGGGTATCCGAGCCATAAATAAGTGAGTGATTACTTATTAATGTATTGGTTTGATTATGGGTATGTCAAGAACTAATGACGTAAGATTTTGCTACCGTCAAGAGCGCAGATCGTTTAAGCTAGCTGAAAGATTCTTTGATTAGTGGCTTAAAGGCGGTAATGTGCCTAAACATGTTCGTTTGATTTCTCTTTTAATGGTCTGTAGTTTGTGGAGTATGCCAAAAGCCGCTAACGCGCAGGCATTAATACCCCATACACTGCAACTAGATGCGACAAAGTTAGAGAAGCAGGGGTTGAGCTTGGCACAAGAGGCGGCTCAACTAGCTCAGTTTCAACAGGTTGAATTAGCTTTGCCACGAGCGCGGCTGGCTAGTCAACTGGCTCCTGGGAATGATAAAGTGTGGTTGCTCTTAGGTGGATTGCAACTGCAAACGAAAGAGTTTGACGGAGCGATCGCTAGTCTGAAAAAAGCACAATCTATCAACCCTAAAAATGGTGATATTCTGTTTGCTTTGGGTTCAGCTAATTTTCAGCAGAAAAATTACCAGGCTGCTGTTGTCAATTATCAAGATGGTTTGAAATTAAAACCCAACGATCCAGAGGGTTTATTTGATTTGGGTAATGCTTACTTTTTACTGGGTAAATTGCCAGATGCGATCGCACAGTACGATAAAGCTGTCTCCCAAGATAAAAAATTCTGGCCCGCACTCAACAATATTGGCTTAATCAATTACGAACAGGGTAATATCCCCGAAGCGATTAAGCGATGGCAATCTGCTGTAACCCTTGATAAACAAGCCGCAGAACCTTTATTGGCCTTAGCCGTGGCACTGTATACTAAAGGCGATCGCCAACAAGGATTAACCTTGGGAGAAACTGCACTCCGTATCGATTCGCGCTATGCTAATTTAAATTTCCTCAAAGAAAATCTCTGGGGCGATCGTCTACTGTCTGATACGAAAAAATTCCTAGAATTACCACGTATTCAAGCAGCCATACAGCAACGAGAAAACTCATCATCAGCGCCTACGCCTAGAAAACAGCCTACTCAATAGGAGTGGGGAGTTAGGAGTTAAAAGTTAGGAGTTGGGAGTTAAATATTTCAACTCATAACTCCTAACTCCTAACTCTCTTATTGCCACTTGCCTAATAGTATCTTTTTGTAGTACATCTATACTAGATAAATGCAGGAACTAGTCGCCCAAAAACATTGGCGGGCGAGTATTCCTGAAATAGTCGTTAATTTTTAGTTCTCGTCTGTGGGTAGAAGTGCGATGATTTGGTCAACGAACTGTTGATGGTCAACAACTGGCTTAGAAATGTAGCCATCAGCACCGCTTTGCTTGAGAAAATTCTCGCGATCGCCTTCCATAGCATGTGCCGTCACCAGAATCACAGGTAAGTTTGCTGTTTTTGGATCGGATTTTAACATTTGTGTAATCTTGATTCCATCAACGGACTTGCCTTGGTAAACACTTCTGGAAAGAGAAACATCCATCAAAATCAGGTCGGCTTCTCCTGATTGGGCAATTTTGATGACTTCTTCGACATTTTCAGTGTGTTTTACACCCAAGCCACCACGCTTGGACAAAATTTTGGAAAAAACACGAGCATTAATTAGATCGTCTTCGACAATTAAAACAGTTTTCATGAGAATTTTAGTTATAGAGGTGAGGAGATTCAAGAATTCCAGAATACAAAATTAAAGATTTGCAATCATGGTAAGTATCATGGCTACTAAGTTTATGTAGATTATACTCGTGTGCATCCTTTTTAATAGTCAATGTGCATTTTCGTCATCAAGGATGATACTACTGCTTTTTCTTCTGTGACTATCAAAATTTTGTTATGAATATCATTTAATCCGTTATGCTGTGGTTGCCGCAGTGTTGAGTTCCATCGGCTTTTGTGTAGTTAAATTTCAGGGAAAAAACTCATGGCAAAACAGTTAAACCTTCTCTCAACGGGACAGGTAATTCCAACAGCCCTGCACACCGAGATGCAACGGTCTTATCTAGAATATGCCATGAGCGTGATTGTCGGGCGAGCGCTACCAGACGTGCGTGATGGCTTAAAACCAGTGCATCGGCGCATTTTGTATGCAATGCACGAACTCGGTTTAGTACCAGATAGACCCTATCGAAAATGTGCCCGTGTAGTGGGTGATGTGTTGGGTAAATACCATCCCCACGGCGACCAATCAGTTTACGATGCTTTAGTCAGGCTGGTGCAGGATTTTTCTAGCCGCTATCCCTTGCTAGCAGGACATGGTAACTTTGGCAGTGTCGATAATGACCCGCCAGCGGCGATGCGCTACACAGAAACGCGCCTTGCACCCATCAGCCATGAGGGAATGCTGACAGAAATTGGTGAAGAAACTGTGGAATTTGTCGGGAACTTCGATAATTCCCAGCAAGAACCAACGGTTTTACCTGCTCAGTTGCCGTTTCTGTTACTCAATGGCTGTTCTGGGATTGCCGTGGGAATGGCGACGAATGTTCCACCCCACAACTTGGGGGAAGTTGTCGATGGGTTAATTGCCCTAATCGACAACCCAGATTTGCCAGATGAAAAATTATTTGAGCTAATTCCAGGGCCAGATTTTCCCACTGGTGGGGAAATAGTTGGTGAAGCGGGAATTCGGGAAGCATACACCACAGGTAAAGGTGGAATTCTGTTGCGGGGAGTCGCAACTCTGGAAGAAATTCCAGCCGCTAGGGGAAGCAAGCGCCGGACGGCAATTATCATTACAGAATTGCCTTATCAAGTGAATAAGGCTGCCTGGATTGAGAAGGTCGCGGACTTAGTAAATCAAGGACGCTTGCAAGGAATTTCCGATCTTCGGGATGAGAGCGATCGCGAAGGGATGCGGGTGGTAATTGAACTCAAACGCGATACCAATCCCCAAGAAGTTCTCCAGCATTTATATCACCAAACTGCTTTACAAATGACTTTTGGGGCAATTCTCCTCGCAATCGTGGATGGACAACCCCGCCAGTTAAGTTTGCGCCAACTGTTGCAGGAATTTTTGAAATTCCGAGAAGAGACGCTGAACCGTCGCTACAATTACGAGTTGGCTAAGGCCCAAAGTCGTGTGCATTTGGTAGAAGGTTTGCTGAAAGCGCTGTCTAATTTGGATGAGGTAATTCAAATTTTGCGGCAAGCTCCCGATGGCAGTACAGCAAAAATTAACCTTTGTAGCCAACTAGATTTGACTGAGGTACAAGGAGATGCAATTCTAGCTATGCCGTTGCGCCGCCTCACTAGTTTAGAACAGCAAAATTTGCAGCAAGAATTTGAGCAGATCAGTGGACAAATTAGCTTATTGGAGCAATTACTCAACGATCGCCGCGAATTACTCAAGGCGCTGAAAAAAGATTTGCGATCGCTCAAGCGCAAGTACAACGATCCCCGGCGGACGAAAATTGGAGAGGAGCAGAAGTCTAAGGGAGAGGAGCAGAGGGGCAGAGGGGCAGAGGGGCAGAGGGGCAGAGGGGCAGAGGAGGAGGAATTTAAATCTTCGGAACCAGTAGAAGAAGCAATTTTAGAATTTACCCAACGGGGTTATGTCCGCCGCACTCAGCCATCTGGGAGAAAGTCAAAAGCTGAAAATGGTCTACACGATAATGACTTTATTATCCAAACTGTTTTAACTGACACAGGGAAAGACTTGCTAATACTAACTGGTGGCGGCAAAGTGTATCCGGTGAATGTGGGAGAAATTCCCCCAACTACTGGGCGTTCTCCACGGGGAAAACCTTTGATTACCATGCTCAGTAATACTGCTCAAGGCGCTCAAGAAGCTGTGGTCAGCCGCTTTTTGCTACCGGAAAATCTCGAAACTAGACAGATGATTCTCTTAACAAAACAAGGACGAATCAAGCGTCTGTCTTTGGGAGAATTCACTAACCTGACTCGGCGCGGCATCACGATTTTGAAGCTTAAAGACGATGATGAATTGTCATTTACCCAGTTCACCGCTCCAGGAGCGCATCTGATTTTAGCTAGTTCTGGTGGGCGAATGTTGCGCTTTGCAGTCAATGATGAACAATTGCCGGTCATGGGTCGCACAGCGATGGGTTTACAAGCATTTCGCTTATTGAAAAATCAGCAAATGGTTGGCTGTGTCACTGTCGGTAAAGATGACCAACTGCTGCTAGTTACTCAAGAAGGATATGCCAAGCGGATGGCTGCGAGTCAGTTGAGAGCGGCTAATCGCGGTGATTTGGGGACGCAAACGCTGAAGTTTGCCAGCAAAACTGACAACTTAGCTGGTATGGTTATGGCGATCGCATCTGGCGAAGTAGCTTTAGTGACGAATAAAGAGCGGGTAGTGCGAATACCTGTGGAAACAGTGCCGCTCTTAGGTAGAGATGTTAAAGGTGAAAGCATCCTCCAACTCAACCGCGATGAAAAAATCATTACGGTTGCTGAAGTGCGATCGTAAATTAGGGTGATGTTTAACTTGCGACAAGCCAACTTGCAGGACTTAGAGGCGCTAATCGAGCTGCGTCTCGAACTCTTGCGGGAGGCTGGCGAGATTAAAGGAGACTCTGACACCACAAACCTAGTAGAAGCAACTCGAAAATATCTTGGCGAAAAAATGCCGTCGGGTGAGTTTTTAGCTTGGGTAGCTGAAGTGGATAGTCAAATTGTTGGCACTACCGGCTTGGTATTTTTTCAACGACCCCCTTACAATGGCAATCTCTCAGGCTTAGAAGCCTACTTTATGAACGTTTATACAATTCCGATGTGGCGAGGACAGGGAATTGCTACAGCATTATTAAAGGAAATTATCAGCTTTGTGAGAGCAACTGAGGCAAAACGCCTCTGGCTTCACGCTACTGAGGATGGTAAACGCGTCTACGAGAAGCTTAGTTTTGTCTCGACTGCAAAAGAAATGGAAATTGTTTGGTATTGACTTTAATTATCAGTAGTTTTTTATTTTTAAATGCAAAATATATTTAGAATCAAGCAGTTTAGCTAAAATAGTTGATAATTAATTTCAACAGTATGAGATGATTATAAAGCTAAAAGTTTAAATAACATTTCTTTTACGTCAGTAAATCTCACTGAAGGCTGATGTTTTAATCTGTATAAATAGTTATTTTTATTCATGTCAAGGTATGGAAACAAAAGTATAAAAAATGTTTCCTTTCTCAAAATATTTGTTATATTAGTTTACATAAGGCAATAAACCTTAAGAATTAAGTTTGGAGTTCTAACCATGACAAATGCAAGCACAACAAAAGTCACTACTCCTGTAATTGAAGATCGCAACGCTTGGCGTTGGGGCTTTACCCCACAAGCAGAAATTTGGAACGGTCGGTTGGCAATGATTGGCTTTTCAGCTGCCGTTTTGGTTGAAGTTTTTTCTGGTCAAGGCTTCCTACATTTTTGGGGCATCCTGTAAGTTTTAATATTCAAGATGACCTATAAATAAAAAAACCTGGAGTGCTAATTCACTACCAGGTTTTATTTTTTTGTCATTTGTCAGTTGTCATTTGTAAGTTGTTTATTCACTAATGACTATTGACTAATTGACTAATTGACTACCGAATATATTCCTTGAGAACGCTGTTACGATTTGGGTGACGTAACTTGCGAAGTGCTTTCGCCTCAATTTGACGAATCCGTTCGCGGGTGACGTTGAAAATCTGGCCGATTTCCTCAAGGGTTTTCATCCGACCATCATCCAAGCCGTAACGTAGTCTGAGAACATCGCGTTCGCGCGGGCTGAGACTGTCGAGGACTTTTTCAAGGTCTTCGCGCAGAAGATTTTTGGAAACTTGGTCTTCTGGTGTCTCACCATCGGATTCAATAAAATCGCCCAATCGAGAATCTTCTTCTTTACCAATAGGCGTTTCTAATGAGATAGGTAACTGGGCAGATTTAGCAATGAACCGCAACTTCTCAATGGTCATTTCCATCCGAGTGGCGATTTCTTCTTCAGTGGGTTTGCGACCCATTTCTTGAGATAGCAACTTGGTAGTTTTCTTAATCCGAGAAATGGTTTCGTAAAGGTGAACTGGAAGACGAATTGTGCGGGATTGATCTGCGATCGCGCGGGTAATTGCTTGACGAATCCACCATGTAGCGTATGTAGAAAACTTATAACCTTTTTCGTGGTCAAACTTTTCAGCGGCACGAATCAAACCGAGACTGCCTTCCTGAATTAAGTCCTGGAACGACAAACCACGATTCATGTACTTCTTAGCAATTGAAACTACAAGACGGAGGTTAGATTGCACCATCTTGTCTTTCGCCCGACGACCAACATGGAGGCGATAACGAAAGGCTGGTAGTGGCAGTTGTACTGCTTCTGCCCATTCACTATCTCGAGGATCGCGATCTAATTGCTCACAAAGTCTTTCGCGGACTCTCTCTAATTCCAGCAAATCGGCTATTTTACGAGCCAATTCAATTTCTTCGTCTGCCCGCAACAGACGAATTCTACCAATTTCTTGCAAGTAAAGCCGAATTGAATCTTCGGTATAGTGCTTTTTCTTGCTTTGTGTCCGACGACGCGATTTAGCGGCTTTTCCAGACTTTGCGTCGTCCTCATCAGACTGAGGCTCTAAAAATTCCTCGTCACCTTCATCGATGATCAGCAAGTCCTCTTCGTCGTCTATTAAGAGTTCTTCTAACTCGAGCTCAGGCTGATTCATTATTTCTAGGTCAGGCTGATATATGCTTTCGAGTACGTTGTTAGCCTGGTTCATGCCGCGTTCCTCATGCTCCTTGCAGAATCAATTACTCAAGATGTGTTTACTGCTCTTTTAAACGAGCCAATTGCCAACCGAAAATAAGTTTTTTGGCAGATTTGCCAGAGATATTTTCGGACGTTTTACACCTCCGTAGGAGGGTTTTTACTTTAGTTTAAGCAAATACTAAAGGTGACTTGCTCACTTTAGTAAATGTTATATGTGTTGCTATCACATATTGCTTTCAACTAACTAGGTCAAAAAAAATACTTGCCTTTATCAAAAAAATTGCCACTCTATACAAATGAGTTCAGACTATTGGCAGATTTTCGTATAAAGACTCTTCCGATTGTAGCCTGTTTCACAGAAATTGCACTCTTTTTGTGTATTAATCATGAATTCATTAAGTAACTTTTAGCTACTTTCACCAAAAAGACATTGAAAACGGGATTTATACCCTGAAATTTTTTCTCCACTTTTCGGAATCGCAGTGACGCTCTTATTACATTAGGAAGTAAGTACGCTTGCTCCTGCGGAATCTCATGTATGTTACACAACATTAATTACTGAGAAAGAGTGCATTTTATGTTAACTCAGACTATTAGTCTTAACCTACCCATTTTTACATTTCCTTCATAAATTAAGCATCCCTTAGACTAAAACGGGTCTTGTCCTTGGGTAAATACAACAACGGTGGTGGTGCTTGCCTAAAAGCAGTTAACCTTCTGCGTACTAACTACCTTAACTGAGGAGTCGAGGCGGTGGCAGAATCGACCTGATCGGAGATCAATTTAGGTTTACTAATTCGGTCTTATTCACACGTTAGCGCACTGTGGCGATTTCAGCCCTATGAAACTTGACAAACTTTTCTTATTGTATACAAGGATATTTTAATCAATTCAAAAACAATTTGTCCTGTGAACTTGCCAATCTCATCTTATCTTAGGCAAAAGTACATTAGATACATACGATACGATCGCAATCGCCACGGCACTACATGAAGATATTAACAAGTTTTCAGGCTTATGGTGTGTATTTCCAACAGCTATTACCTCGAACACAGAGAACCCAGCAAATTACCTGATGATTTAGCTACAAAGCTTTTTTGCGTAAATCAATTGTAATTTTCAATACTTTTATTTCGGTAAGTTTCTGTCATCTTATGATGATAAATCCTCAAAGTACTTATTAATTGCTGTTAGATAGATGATATTCAGTTATTTTCTTAAAGCATAACAAATGTGTTTCTAGCTGGTGGTTCAAATTAATCAGCGAGTCAGAGCAAAGAGTATTATCTGAACTAACTTTCCAATAAAGTTGGTAGTTTTGCTAACAATCAATGCTCGATTGTTTCGACAATCTTGACAATCAGCAAATTATATGGTTTATCAAGCGATAAACTTGGAATATTTGTATTTTTTGTAGTGTTGACTTGTCACACAAGTGATAAGTCAACTTAAATTTTTAATTGATTGTTAGCAACTAGTTCAAAATCACGGTGGCTTTCAAAGTTGAAAACTGGAGACTATGAACTTTGCTGAACTACCGTGGTGTTGGGGTGGTGTTTAGACTTGCAGAGAAATTAGGTGGCAGAAGTACCTGGTCAACTACATGCACAATGCCGTTGCTAGCTGGGATATCTGGCTGACTCACTTTAGCGTTGTTGACTGTGATTGAGTTGCTGGCACGATCGACTGTGATTTTAACGGGACTACCCTCAACTGTTTTAACTTCTCCAGATGGCAATTGCTGGGAGGTAATTCCCCCAGGTATGACGTGGTAGGACAGAAGCTTGACTAATTGTTTTTTGTTTGCTGGTTGTAAGAGTTGGTCTAGAGTAGCTTTTGGTAAAGCAGAGAACGCAGCGTCAGTAGGTGCAAATACTGTATAAGGGCCTGGTGCAGCCAATTGTTCAGTTAATCCGGCAGCTTGCACTGCTTGGATGAGAGTTTTGAACTGTCCTTGACTAGCTGCTGACTTTGCCAATTCTGCTAAATTTTGGGTGGCAATAGTGGCAGTAGGAGTTGGCGTGACCGGCGGGACAGTTGTTGAAGGGACAGTTGCTGTAGGAGTTTCTGCAACAGGTTGAGCGCAGGCAGACAGAGCAACTAAGCTACCGATGCCAATAATATTGAACAATGCTTTTCCTACTATGCCTTTGCTCGCTTTCATAGCTTTGTGTAGAATCCAGTTAAATAAGGAATTATTAATAATAGTTAATGAATTTGTAGATATAGTCACTTACTCTAACGACATAATTTGTAGCATCAAAAATATTAATACAATAAATTTATAAATTACATAGCTTGTCATCATCCAAAAGAGGTAGTTTTTACAGAAATTTTGGATATAAATTCTTTAGCAAAATCTTTTGCAGGAATGTCAAGTAATATTTCAAAGTTAAAGATCCCCAACTTCTTTGAAAAATCGGGGATCTTGTTTTTTAGGAATGATTTAGGACTGCTGATATTAGATATCTAGATCGGTGAAGTTGAGTTTAGAGCCATAGGTTTCGATGAATTCTCGTCTGGGTGCAACCCGATCGCCCATTAAAATTGTAAAGATGCGATCGGCTTCGGCGGCATCCTCAATTTCGACTTGCTTCATTTTGCGGGTTTCTGGGTTCATTGTGGTGTCCCAGAGTTGTTGTGGCATCATTTCACCCAAACCTTTGAAGCGTTGGATGGTGTAGTTGGCGTTAGCAGGGAATTTGGCGATCGCTTGATTTTTTTCGCGATCGCTATAGCAATACTCATGATTACGTCCCCGTTCTACTTTAAACAGCGGCGGACAAGCAATATAAATAAAGCCTTGTTCGATGAGCGCTCGTTGATATCGATAGAAGAATGTTAACAATAAAGTCCGGATGTGCGCTCCATCTACGTCAGCATCCGTCATGATGACTATGCGGTGATAACGCAGTTGGGTGGAATCGAATTCATCACCTTTAACACCTAAACCAAGTGCTGTAATTAACGATTGAACTTCGTTATTTTTATAGATTTTAGCGTCGTCGGTTTTTTCAATGTTAAGAATTTTACCGCGTAGAGGCAAGATAGCTTGAGTACGGCGATCGCGTCCTTGTTTTGCACTCCCACCTGCTGAGTCCCCTTCCACGATGAATATCTCAGATTCGCTAGGGTCACGAGAACTGCAATCTGCCAACTTACCAGGTAATGGCGAAGATTCTAGTACGGATTTGCGTCGAACTAATTCCCGTGCATGACGCGCTGCTTCTGCGGCTTTGAAAGCTTGGATCGCTTTATCTAAAATTGAATCTGCGATCGCAGGATGAAATTCTAGATACTCAGTGAGGACTTCTCCCACTAAAGAATCCACAATTCCCCGTACTTCGGTGTTACCGAGTTTAGTCTTGGTTTGTCCTTCAAATTCTGGGTCGGGGACTTTAACGGAAATTACGGCTGTCAAACCTTCACGGACGTGTTCGCCACTGAGGTTAGGTTCATTCTCCTTAATTTTATTGCGCTTGCGGGCGATCGCATTTAAAGTCCGCGTCAGAACTGCTTTCAACCCTTCTAAGTGCGTACCACCATCTACCGTGCGAATATTGTTAGCAAAACCTAGTACATTATCCGTGTAAGCATCAGTACACCATTGCAAGGAAACTTCCACTTGTACATTGTTGCGTTCTCCCTGCACATAGATAATTTCTTCATGCAGCGGCTGCTTTTCACGGTTCATGTAAGCGATGTATTCTTTAATACCACCCTTGTAATTGTAGGATTCTACTTTCGGTGTATCGCTTTTTAGTAGTTCTAGACGGTGGTCAGTAAAGGTAATTTTGACACCTGCATTCAGATACGCCAATTCCCGTAGGCGACCTGATAAAGTAATGTAATCAAACTCAATGCTAGTTGTAAAGATTTGGGTATCTGGCTTAAAGGTGACAGAAGTTCCAGTTCTAGCTTCTTTGTATGGCTTTACTTGCAGTTCACTAACTGGGATACCCCGTTCATAGCGTTGGAGATGAACCTTTTTATCTCGCCAAACTGTAACTTCTACAACCTCAGAGAGGGCATTAACAACAGAAATACCAACCCCGTGCAATCCTCCAGAAACTTTGTAACCACCGCCGCCAAACTTACCACCGGCGTGCAGTACTGTCATTACGGTTTCCAAAGCCGATTTTCCGGTGCGCGAGTGAGTATCGACGGGAATACCGCGACCATCATCTGTTACAGTCACCGAACCATCAGCGTTGATATCCACTTCTATATGAGTGCAATAACCCGCCAAAGCCTCATCGATTGAATTGTCCACCACCTCGTAAACTAAATGGTGGAGTCCTCGCGGCCCAGTGGTACCGATGTACATTCCTGGTCTTTTGCGGACGGCTTCCAGACCTTCCAGAACTTGAATCTGATCGGCACTGTAACTGCTCGTCATGTAAACTCTCCTGATGCGTGGGGTTAAAATCGCCTAAAGGCAAATAAAAGTAAAAACACTCCAAAATTGTAACACAAAAGCCTTGCTGGCGTCTGTAGGGCATTTTCTAGAGAAGTTTATACTGGGGTTGCACTACCGTGCAAGAGGGGGCAGAGGAGCAGAGGGGCGGGGGAGCAGGGGAAGCAGGGGGAGAAATCAATTCAAAATTTAAAAACTTCTGCCTTCTGCCTCTTCTTTCCCAATGCCCCATAACTAATGACTAATGACTAATGACTAATGACTAAATTAATTATGATTTGTGGGGCGACGGCAACGGGGAAATCGGGTTTGGCTTTGGCTTTGGCAATGCGGTTAGGTTCTGTAATTCTTAGTGCTGATTCTCGTCAAGTTTATCGTGAATTTGATATTGGGACGGCGAAACCAACTGTGGCTGAACAAAAATTTGTGCCGCACTATCTAATAGATATCTGCGAGCCAACAGACACGATGACAGTAGCAGACTACCAGGAACAAACACAAGCTTTAATTGCTTCTGTCGGTGTTACACCACTGTTTCTCGTCGGTGGTACTGGTTTATACATCCGTTCCATTGTCCAAGGGATGAAAATTCCGAGAGTTGCACCACAGATGGAATTGCGATCGCAACTTGAATCTCTCGGACAACCACAACTCTACGCAATTTTACAACAAGTTGATCCAGTTGCCGCACAAAAGATTCATGGAAATGATTTAGTGCGGACTTTACGAGCATTAGAAGTATTTTACGTGACTGGGCGTCCAATTTCGGAACAGCAAGGGGAGAATCCACCGAACTATCCAATTTTGCAAATTGGCTTAGATTGCGATGTTGAAAAGTTGGATGCTCGAATTAAAGAGCGTACTGAACAAATGATAGCAAATGGTTTGGTTGCTGAGGTGAAGTATCTTTGTCAAAAATATGGCGCTGATTTGTCTTTGTTGAATACTTTGGGCTATCAAGAAATCAAGCAGTATTTAGCTGGAGATATTTCCTTAGATGAAGCTAAAGAATTAACAATTTTGCATACACGACAATTTGCCAAGCGACAACGTACTTGGTTTCGAGCATATCCACAAATTGAATGGTTTGATGCGAATGATCCTGATTTATTAGAGAAGGTTTGGTATCGTATAAATGAGTTTATTAATTCTACAAGTACTTGATGCTTTTTTACTCATACAAAGATGCAAACTTCTTACATCTTTGCGTGAAGCTTCTAGAGAGTCTCGGGATCAATGTCCATAGCACGCAGCCTGTCTGCTAGGATTTGGGCACGTTGTTCGGCTAAGGAAGCGCGTTCATCTCCAGTTGGTAAAACAGTTCCATCTTGGTAGCACCAGCGTAACCAAGTATCTTGTCTATCTTCAAATTTACCTTCCCACAAAGTCACGCCTAAACCAACCTGTTCTAACCAATTTTCTGAAGTTTCAAAATAGCGCCTTCCTCTAAGCTCATAAACGCGCAGGACTTTTTCTCCTAATTGCTGGTTTGGGTCATATTACGATGTAGTAACTAGCCCGCATGTGTTCATAAATTTCCAGCTTTTTGCCCAGTTCATCACCTTCTTTGTTAGAAACAATTTCGAGAACAACCTCTGGAGGTTTGCCAAAACGCCAAACCATATAACAACGATTTTGTTTTTCCCACCATTTTTCAGGTACTTGGACATCTAAGCTGAGAAAGACATCAGGGACAATGGGGGGCTGAAGGTCTGTGTAGTAAATACCTACATTAGCTTCAGCTAAAAAAGTTTGGTTTTGTAGAAAACTGTAAAGAGATCCGACTAAAAGGCGTTGTTGTTTGGCAGACCCGAAATTGTCCACAGGTGTATCATTTTCAGTTACTAGCTGGTTGGCATCTGGCACATAGTAATCATCATCATTGATTAAAAGTTGATTAACCATGATTTTATCCAGTATTAAGAGCGTTATTTCTAGGTTAATTGATTGGAGGTTGGAGGTTACTAGATGAAGAACGTCAAGTTTGGCTTAAGCAAGCAATAACAGTGTGTCATCCTGGACACCATTGGCTTACAGAACTTGATGCTAGCTGAAAATGGATGCGATCGCTATTTCCGCCTATAGAATTTTTGTTTTTACTCCCATATCCTTTGAACTGGATATACATCAAAGATTACATCTACACTTAATAAAGGTATCTTTTCAACTATTGCCTGAGCAATTAAAATTCGGTCAAAAGGATCGCGGTGATGACTTGGTAAAGCTTCTAAAGCATAGAAGATATGAGCCAATTCAATAGGTAATATTTGTAAATTATTCACTCGCTGTTAAGCTTCTATGAAATTAGGAAGCGACGAGCTTAAATTTAGCTTACCAAGTTGAGATTTTATTTGTAATTCCCAAACACTCGCCATGCTAACTACCCAAAAGTTTTTACTATCAATTAATAAATTTCTAACTATTTGCGATAGTTTTTCTGGGTTTCCTGCTGACCAAATAATTACGTGAGTGTCTAATAACAGTTTCATCCCTAACTTTCACCTAACCATAAATTCATCAGGTAAAGGTTCATTAAAATCATCACTTATCCAAATCTTACCTTGGTTTAAACCTAGTACCCGTTTCTGGGGTGATTGTTGGGGCTGATTATATTTTTGTGACAGAAATTCAACAAAATCCAGCACCTCTTGTTGCTGTTCGGGTGCTAGGGTTTGCAGCTTGGCAATTAATTTTGAAGTGGTATCTACAACTTGGAAAGTCATTTTACCCTCTCTTGTTGAATATCTTACTCTATGTTACTTTCAACAGCACAATTAATAAAATATTGGATTCTAGCATCGTTTAACATACTTAAGAGACAAAATCATGCGATCGCACTTACTCTACATCAAATGCGTAGACGCAAAGCGGCTTGTCGTCAGACATCGCCTTTTACTCACTTTTGACTGCTATTCTTGCAACAATAGTAATTACAGCTATACTAACCAGCCTGCAACATCTACCTTGAATTTGAAAAAACTATGCTTACCCAAGATAAGAAACAATACAACTGGAAACCCATTCTCAAAGCATTCGAGGCTGTCCTTGGCAAAAATGGTGTGGTGCAACGCCGCGAAGAACTTATTACCTATGAATGCGATGGTTTAACTGGTTATCGCCAACGTCCGGCTTTGGTGGTTTTACCCAGAACTACAGAACAAGTTGCCCAAGTGGTAAAGATATGCAACCAATATTCTATACCCTTCATCGCACGCGGTTCTGGCACTGGTCTATCTGGCGGCGCTTTACCAGTAGAACATTCTGTTTTAATTGTCACTTCATTAATGCGTCAAATACTCAGCATTGATTTAGAAAATCAACGGACAGTTGTACAACCAGGGGTGATTAATAGTTGGGTAACACAAGCCGTTAGTGGTGCTGGATTTTACTACGCTCCTGATCCTTCCAGTCAAATTATTTGCTCTATTGGAGGCAACATTGCCGAAAATTCTGGTGGCGTACATTGTCTTAAATACGGTGTTACTACTAACCACGTTTTAGGACTAAAAATTGTCACGCCAGAAGGGGAAATTATCGATTTAGGTGGACAAATTCCAGAAATGCCTGGTTATGATTTAACAGGTGTTTTTGTTGGTTCTGAAGGCACTTTAGGGATTGCTACAGAAATTACTTTGCGAATTCTTAAAAGTGCAGAATCAATTTGTGTACTATTGGCAGATTTTACAAGTATTGAAGCTGCGGGAGCAACTGTTTCTGACATCATCAGCGCCGGGATTATTCCTGGTGGTATGGAAATGATGGATAACTTTAGCATTAATGCAGTTGAAGATGTTGTCGCAACTAATTGTTATCCCCGCGATGCTACTGCTATTTTGCTAATAGAAATTGACGGTTTAGAAGTGGAAGTTGCAGGGAATAAGCAGCGAGTTACTGAAATTTGTAAAAAGAATGGTGCGCGAAATGTCACTTCTGCTACTGATCCAGAAACCCGATTGAAATTATGGAAAGGACGTAAAGCGGCTTTTGCTGCGGCGGGGCATTTAAGTCCAGATTATTATGTACAAGATGGTGTAATTCCCCGGACTCAGTTGCCTTATGTTTTACATGAGATTGAGGCATTAAGTAAACAATATGGTTATCGTGTTGCTAATGTATTTCATGCTGGAGATGGCAATCTTCATCCGCTAATTCTTTATGATAATTCTGTGTCTGGTGCATTAGAGCAAGTAGAAGAAATGGGTGGAAAAATTCTTACCCTTTGTGTTCAAGTCGGTGGTAGTATTTCTGGTGAACATGGCATCGGTGCAGAGAAAAGGTGCTATATGCCAAAGATGTTTAGCCAAGTTGATTTAGAAACTATGCAATGGGTGCGGCAAGTTTTTAATCCTAAAGGGTTAGCAAATCCTGAAAAGATATTCCCCACACCACGGACTTGTGGTGAAGCAGCAAATGCATCGGCACTCAAGCAATTTGAAGGTGTGGAAAGATTTTAGTAAGAAAGAATTCAGGAGTCAGGAGTCAATACAGTTAAGATAAAACCAAAACACTTGTAGAGACGGCGATTTATCGCGTCTCAAAAACCCACAATTTTGTACAAGTAGCGCTTAACGGAACCGTATTGAGTTAGGAGTTAAGGAGTTTGAATTCCTAATTTATTAGGTTTTAGTATAGTTAAGTATATTCATGACCAAAATAGCTCCGTATTATTTCAACTATTCTGACTCCTGACTTCTGAATTTTGAATCATCATTTCTTTACATCATCCGGAGGATTACAACTTTATTTTGTAGTTATATATATATTCCGATCGCACTAGGTCACGCTTACAAATGAATCGGGTTGCTCGCCGTTGTGTTGCTTACTTGCTGTGTTTGGGATTAGTAGTCGCTTTAACAGGTTTTTTACCCTCTTCACTGCCAGTTTATTCCCAAAAAACTAGTCCTTTAACTACAGAAATTCGCGGCGTCTGGCTTACTAATGTTGCTAGTGGTGTACTATTTGTCCCTTGGGGTATTAACCGTGCCATAAATCAATTATCGACTCTCAACTTTAATACAATTTATCCTGTAGTCTGGAATCGAGGACATACTTTTTACAAAAGTGCTGTAGCCAAAATAACTACAGGTTCAGAAACTCAACCTTTGCTGAACTTCATGCACGGTGGACAGGATGTTTTAGCAAAAATAGTAACACTTGCCAAAAATAAAGATTTGAGAGTCATTCCCTGGTTTGAATACGGGTTCATGACGCCGCATTATTCACAATTAGCAAGGCGTTATCCTGACTGGTTGACAATTGGGCAAGAAGGTATAAATTCTATTCAAGATGCCCCACCAGAAGAAATCGACAATCTTTTAATAACTAAACAAGCTTGGTTGAATCCCTTACATCCACAAGTACAAGAGTTTATCCAAGGGTTAATTTTAGAAGTAGTCAGGGATTATGATGTGGATGGTATTCAGCTTGACGACCATTTTGGGATGCCTGTACAGTTCGGCTACGATCGCTTCACTATTGAACTCTACCAGCAAGAACATAAAGGTAAAAGTCCCCCTAATGACCCTTTTAACCCAGAATGGATGCGGTGGCGGGCAGATAAAATTACTGATTTTATGGCAGAAATCTATCAAGCTGTGAAGGCAGTTAAGCCCAAAATCAAAATATCTCTGTCTCCCAACTATCAAGCTTTTGCTTATAAATACTATTTGCAAGATTGGGAAAATTGGGTAAAAAAAGGTTTAGTTAATGAGTTAATTTTGCAGGTGTATCGAAATGACAAAAAGTCTTTTATCGCTCAACTAGAACTACCATCGATAAAATTGGCTCAAAGTCTAATTCCTGTAGGTATTGGGATATCAACAGGAACGGTAGGTAATCCGGTAAAAATGGCACAAGTTAGAGAACAGGTTCAGGTAGTGCGCGATCGCAATTTTGATGGTATCTCCTTTTTTTACTGGGAGAGTCTGTGGGGTTACATCGTACCTGAATCACCCCAACAGCGACGCAAAGGTTTTTTTGAGATGTTTAATGCAAAAACTGTCAGACTATTACAAACAAAGAAACTTTGATGCCCTTCGCGCCTAATAATACTAGATTTGGCTTTACATTGTTGTGGACTTTAGCTACTTTTGGCGGATTTTTATTGAGTTTACTCTTAATTGAAGTCGGCGAAAAGCCAGATGTTGGGGTGGTAGAGGCCACTATTGGCGGATTTGCGATCGCACTTCCTCAAGGTTGTCTACTCAAACAACCTATATTTTGTATCAGGTGGATTTTGTCAAGTCTTTTGGGTTGGAGTATTATTACTGCGATCGGTATTGGTGCTGTGGGTTGGATTGTACCTAGCACTCAGACTTTTCCCCTGAGAATCCTGTCAGGGGCGGTTTATGGAGCATTTGGCGGCTTTGGGATTGGATTAGCACAATGGTTAGCAATTCCCCAACCTGTAGCGTGGCGATGGATATTTGTCTCTGCGGCAAGTTGGGCGGTTGCTGTCCCCGTGGGTTCTGCTGTGGGAACAATCTGGCGCTACTTAAGCCAGTTATTTCTAGGTGAAGTCATCGGATTAGGCATCACTTGGCTACTGGTTGGTATCCTCACAGGAATCAATGCTTACAAATTGCGATTGTAAGTTGCCACAGACGCGAGCGATCGCATTTTTATTAAGAATTATAAAATTAATTGATATATACTGAAGTTTGCACTTAGATATATGCAAAAATCTTGAAAAACTGTTAAAAAATTTCAGTAAGTTTGCCCTAACCTGCAAATGTATTTTCACCTTCAAAAAGCAGGATTTTGTTAAGCTGACTCCTATTAGCTTTCCTAGATTTCTGACAAGAAGTAGAGAAAGATCAAAATTTCGATGAGCAACAGCTGACAATACTTTGCTATAGGCGCTAAAGTGCATCTACTACAAGCTTAACGACAAGAGAGCGCCTAGAAGAGTCAGTAATACAAGAGTGGGACTCTCGCATGAATATAAATCCAGTGGAATCAACTATGGAGTTGACAAAATTATCACCACCTCAAATTCTTTTTGGCACAGAAGTAAATGAAAAAAGTAGTAGCGAGCAGTTTCTACTCAGCATGTATGATTCTGTACAGGCATCAATATTTGTAGTTGATGTTTTGGAGGATGGAGATTTTGAATATGTGGCCCTTAATCCCACTCATGAAAGGTGGATAGGTATTCGCTCAGACGATCTCCGGGGCAAAAAGCCAGAGGATATCCTCTCTGCTATTGATGCTGCAAAGGTGCGTCAACATTATGTGGACTGCGTGCAATTTGGCACAACTATTTCTTACGAACAATGTTTGCAATTCCAAGGAGTTCCCACTTGGTGGAGTACGACTCTCACCCCACTAAAGGATGCTAACTCCAAGGTTTATCGATTGATTGGTACTAGTAGCAATATTACCTCTGTGAAGCAAGCAGAACAAGCAGTTGGACTCCAGGTTGAACGAGAGCAACTGCTAGAAGCGATCGCTGGACGGATTCACCAATCTGTAGAATTAGAGACAATTCTGCATCAAACTACAATTGAACTGCGGCAATTTTTGAATTGCGATCGCGTGTTGATTTATCGTTTCGAGGCTGATGGCAGTGGAGTAATCATTGCCGAATCAACTGTAGCTACAAGCGATCCCCTGTTGGGCAAAAACATCACTGATCCCTGCTTGAGTGGCAAACATCCAGAACACTACGGACGAGGTTGCATTCAAGTTGTTGAAGATATTTATGCAGCCGACTTGCATCCTTGCCATATAGATTTCCTGACATCTTTGCAGATAAGAGCCAATATCGTAGTGCCGATTTTCCAAGAGCAAGATATGTGGGGGCTATTGATTGCCCAGCATTGCAGTGAATCGCGTCAATGGCAGCAAACAGAAACTGACTTGCTCAAGCAGTTGGCAACTCAAATCGGCGTTGCAGTTCAACAGGCAGAACTGCATCAGCAACTCCAGGATCTCAAAGCCAAGATGGAGTTACAGAAGCAGAAGCACATCAGTCAGTTGCAGCAAGTGCGAAACTTTGAAGCCTTGGTGCGACGCATGACAGAACAAATCCGCGACAGTCTGGATCAAACTCAGGTATTGCAGACACTTACCCAGGAATTAGCAAAGTTACTGAACCTTGAGCGTTGCCAAATTGAACTCTACAGTATCTGCCAAACTCTAGTTACTATTGCTTACGAATACAGTATTAATTTGCCCCAGTGTCAAGGATTAACCAAACAGATTGCAGACCATCTTGAAGTTTATCAGCCGCTGTTGCAAAAACAACCATTGCAATTTTTGGAAATTGTACCGGGATGGGAACCAAAGTTGCTAGTTATGTCCCAGATGGCTTGTCCAATTTTTGATACTCAAGGAATTTTGGGAAATATTTGGTTGACAAGACCATCACAAGAGGCTTTTGACGAATTTGAAATTGAGCTAATGCAGCAGGTAGCAAATGAATGTGCGATCGCTATTCGTCAAGCCCAGCTTTACAAACAAAACCAGGCACAGGTAAAAGAACTAGAAAAAAGCGATCGGCTCAAAAACCAATTTCTCAGAACCCTATCCCAAGAACTGCGGACACCAATAACCAGCATTAGCCTTGCAGTCCAAACTCTCGAAAGTGTCCTCACACCAGCAGAAATATCAGAAATAGAAATAGTGCCGCAACTCTTGCAGATTCTGCATAACGAGTGTGGGCGAGAAAGCAAGTTAATCAACGACCTACTCACACTCACATATCTCGAAGCCGAACCCGATCCCCCAACCTTGATTGCCATTGACTTTCAAAGCTGGCTTCACCCGATTATCGAGTCTTTTCGAGACCTCACTATCTGCCAGCGACAGCAGTTAAACCTGACTGTCGATCGGGCGCTGCCGCCTTTGGAGACAGATATCACTGATTTGGAGCGGATTGTCACCGAACTGCTCAACCATGCCTGCAAATACACCCCAGCCGGGGAAGCGATCGCAGTCTCTGCTCAGTTGATCGGGGATACAGTCGAGCTTAATATTACCAATTCGGGAATAGAGCTTACCAGCAATGAACTCTCACGGATTTTTGAACCTTTCTATCACCTTTCCAAACACGATCCTTGGAAACATAGCGGCACGGGGCTGGAATTGGCATTAGTGCAGAAAATGGTCAGACATTTAGGTGGCTCGATTTATGTAGAGAGTGCAGCAGGGCAAACCACCTTCACTGTCAAATTCCCCTTTTAATTCCTTTTTTGGGCATAGCACTAGCTAAATTGTCAGAGGTTATGCTACGATTATTATTCGTGTGGGTGACTAGCTCAACGGTAGAGCAGTAGACTCTTAATCTATTGGTTGCGGGTTCGATTCCCTCGTCACCCACTCTCTTCAGCCCTTCAGAATTTACCCTTGCCTAAATGGATCTTGTGCAAATCTCTGAAATCCCCTATTTTCGGGGATAAATACCAATAAGGCTTTGACTAATTTAAATAAAAACCCTCTTGATTGGTTGCAGAGGTCATAAGACTACCTTTGCAGAAGTAAGGGTTGTTTTTTAGTTTAGCAAGCGTAGACGATCGCTTTTTCTAATTAGCTTTAAGATTATTGGATTTTTGGCCCAATGTACCCAATGAGAATTTTAGCTGGCCCTAATTCTTCAGAAAAATGAAGCCGCCAAGCCCCTGCACCAGTCATTCTAAGGTGCAAACTGAAGATACGATGTACATCATCAGGACACTTAAAGGTTAATTTCGGCTTTAATTTTTGAAGTCTAGAGTCGCTTTCTGGAGTCGCTTTGCTAGGAATAAGGTCTAAATCAAAAGCTCCATCTGTCCAAGTTTTACAGTAGTTTTCTAGTTCAAACAACTTGTTTACAACCTGTCTGAGCATTGGCGTTCCAGTATAAAGGCTTTGTATCTGCTTACTAACACTTTCGCAAAAGAGTAGAGAAGGGAATAATTCTCCTCTGCGGTTCCATAAATCTAAGCCGTCACTAACTCCTTGACGTATACGCTCTTGAAAACCGTCAATCCAATCATGATGTTGCTGCACATGGTTACTACAACTGGCGTGTAACACATTTTCATACCTGATAATCAATGGCTCTTCTTGTTCTTCTTCATCTACTGTTGTTACCTGTAACTTCAAGCTACTGCAATCCCACAGTGGTTCAGATTTTAGGCTCACTGCAAGGGAATTAAACACAAAAGCATAATAAAGTCCAATAGCTTGTTGTCCTTGATAACTTGCCTCAATTCCCGGATCTGGAATATCTGGTAAAGGCAGATCGTTTTTATCTTGAAGAGTTTTAAGGAATCTTCGAGCTTCTAAATCTACATCTGGATCATTACGCCACTGTACTACTCTATAGTCTGGTGCAAGTTCTGAGTAATTAAAATCACTTTTAGTACGAAGCTTTCTCTTCATTCCACTGGGAGGCTTGATTGAAAATATTGTGTTGATTAACTCCGTCATCAATTGTCTTGCTGTAGTAATATCAGAAGCACAAGTGTGTAAAGAGAGTTCATTCAAAACGATTTCTAAATCCACCGTTTTATTCTCCCACTGGTTCTAATAAAACTTCCAAACTCTTATCCCATTCATCAAAGAAACCATCTGGCCATTTGTCAATTCTTCCACTGCGATTAATTCGTGGTGATATTACTTCTGTCAAAGCTTGTCCTTCTTTGTCTTGTTGCTGAAAGTAATGCAACTGGACATAATACGGGGGAATAATACCACCATGAACAGCAAGACGAATCCCATTTAAAACATGATCACTATGAGTTTCTATCACAACCTGAATATCACAACTAGCTGCGAGTGCTAATAATTCTCCCATTTTGGCTTGTCCTCTAGGATGAAGATGAGCCTCTGGGTTTTCAACTAGGATTAGTGTACCAGGAGGAGATGAAAGTATAGCTACAATAATTGATAAAGTGTAGGTAATTCCAAAACCAACGTTGGTTGCACGGTAAAGATTACTATCTCCATAAAAATATTTGATAGTCACTAAACCCATCGCTGAGTTAGCTTCTATTTTGATACGTATACCAGGACTAACCTCTCTCATCCATGCTTCCACTTGATCTATCAGATTCATTGATTTTGCTTGTGGATAGCTGAGATTAGAGATGGGAATTGGTTCATCTCCATAAATGTAAAGAAAATGGGCTGTATATTCTCCTTGAGTACCAATTTGTCTAAGTCTTCTGACTTGATAATCAGACATTTCATTAAATGAACGTGGGCCGATTCGTTCCGCACGAAGGTAGTGAAAATATTTGCTAAAAATATATGATTGACGGATTTCAGATTTATTTGGTTCTGAAATTACATTTAAAACATCTTCTTCTTTCTTGTCTGGGTTGTAATTAAAATCCCATATACCTTCATGCTTTTCCCAGATAATCTCAAAGCTTATATGGTTATCTTTTGCACTCTCATAAAGGGCATCTTGTGCTGTACCAATATTTACTAATTCCCCATTTAGCGCCAAGCCAGTTTTTGGCAATAAATCCTGTTGATAAGATTGGCGTAGTAGTAGTAGTGATTGAAGCACAGAAGATTTTCCAGTGCTGTTAAGTCCAGATATTAGTGTTAAAGGTCTAAATTCAAGCAACTGATTATCAAAACGTTTGAAGTTGATCAGGCGAAGAGAAGTAATCATGAAAGCACTTCCTGAATTATTTTTTCTATAGTACTAAATCTATACTGTACTTTCTCGGTCGCCTGAGATATAGATTCTAAAAAAGATTTATCGTTGTCTATATATGTCTTGAATAAATTGATTAATTTTTCTTTTCTATCTATCAAAAATTGGATTTGCTCATTACTCAATTTATTCAGAAGTACTGACCAAGATTCAAATAGAGCTTTATTTACAGGAAACTGTTTTTTCTGATAACTAGATATTTTACGAAACGCATCTTTACCAAAGATATCCTTGCTAGCTATCATTGTTCTTTTAAAATCATTTTCAATTTCATTTAACTCTATCTCCGAAAGTTTATTTGCTTTAGATAATGCTTTGGATAAAAAAGTATCTCGTTTGTCTATATATTCTTGGTAAGAAGTTAAAGTAAAAGCTATAAACCCTAGTATAAATTCCCGATCATCCATACGCATTTTGCGATTATTACCAAGTTTAACCACTTGCTGAAATTCTGGAGATGCTGCAAGCTTAGTCAAAAACTTCGTTCCCTTACCAGGATTAAGAGCATGGCGTAATTCTTGAGGATATAAAGGAAGTCCTCCTGTATTAATGCGTTTAAAAATATTATATTTAATTTCTAGGGGTGTCCCTTTTTCGATCAAATATACTGTTAGTTGAGTTTCTTCAAGGCGACGTTGGTATCTGCGATCGATTTCATCGTAGGTTTTACCTTCTAGATTTGTAAGATATTCTAATCCAGATAGTTTGAGTTCTTTGTCGAGAATAAAGCGCCTTAGTGCAAATAGGCGCTGTAATCCATCGACTACTACCCATTTATCTTCATTAGTGGCATCTATATAAAATGCTGGTATGGGGATACGAATAATAATAGATTCTATTAGCCTACTCTGAGCATCTTCTTTCCATATATTCGCATGACGTTGGAAATCAGGTGCTAAATCAAGTCCTTCTTCATTGATTCTTTTAAGCAATAACTCTATTGTAGGTTCTCTAGTTATAATATTAATTTTATCAGGATCATACAGGAAAGTAACTTCTTCCTCTTGATATTCCTCTTCTAAAGTTTCTTCATCAGCTAATTCTGCATTGTAGTTACTCAAATCTGTCACAGCGCTTACTCCTTAGTATCAACACTTGTTTGTTCACTCAGTTATTAGTGATGCTTGGTGTTACTACATCAGCAAATGGGGCTTTTTAACTGGCGTACTTCAATCCTACTATCTCGCAAAATGACAGAGACGCAAAATTTCGCGCCTCTACGTAAATAGTGTATTACTTGTTTACTTTCCCCAGCGAAATCAAAAGTTGGTGCAATTGCTCTGATAACATCAGAGCGATCGCACCCTTAAACCAAATACTTAAAACTCTGGCTCAACGCCGAGCGAGCGCAATTGAGCAGCCAATCGATCGGCTCTTTCCTCACCAGTCAACAACAAATTACCCTGCAAATCCCACCAACGTAACCAGGGCAATTGAGCGTTTTGATATTCTCCTTGCCATAAACCTAACTCAACTCCCAAGCGGGTAATTGGATAATGTCCGCGTTCATTTGCTGCTAATAACTGATATTGTCCACCAATTAATTCATAAACTTCTAAGTTGGCTTTATTCACTTCATAAATGCCATAATAAGATGGATGAATTACTTGCTCATAAATCCAAAATTTGCCCTGCCAAGGAGTTTTATCTCGTTCTTCACTACCATCCCCAGAAACAAATTCCAAGGCAATTAAAGGGGCAATAAATTCTCGCCATAGTACATAAGACCTCCGCGTTTGTCCATCGAGCAAAGGCGGTACATCTCCTACATAAAACCAATCTGGTGCTTCTGCGCCTCGTTCTGGCGGATCTGTCAAGCGCCAGTAAATACCTAAGTCCTGACCTATACAATATTCACCTTCAGGATGCAATTGTTTAAGGATAGGTGTAATTGAGTCAGTGAGTAAAATGCTTTGGGGATGCTCTTGCCAATTTTTCACAAATGTACCGTCTGACTCTGGTAGCTGCGTATGATCGGGGAAAGGAGTGAGGGCGGTGGATGGATCGGTTGCAGAGGTCATAAGTCTAGCCTCGCGCTGGGGTGAAGTTTATTTTTTAGTTTAGCTTGCGTACTTAACCAAGTTTTACTCGCAGCTAAGAATCCTTTGAGGTAATTAAAAATTGGAGCAAAGCAAGTTGACGAGCTTCACTCCCGACTAATCTCAAAGTACACGCAGTAAGCTGGGAATGCTTTCGATCGCTGAGAAATTCTGAATTTCTGCCAAAGCTTGCCTAAAATTGCCTTCTGGCACATCATGGGTAACAACCACAATCTCTGCTAGTTCCCCTTGAAAGCCTGTTTGGACAATTGACTCTAAGCTAACGCCATAGTTGCCAAAGCAAGTACCCAATTTACCGATAACTCCGGGTTGATCATTGGTGAGGAAACGGGCATAAAATCGAGTTATCAATTCTGCCATCGGCGCAATTTGGCAGTATTCCTGATGCCCACAAGCTAATAATGGATTTGTAACTGCTGTATTAGTTTTGAGGATAGCAACTAAATTCAAAATATCTGACGTGACAGCACTAGCGGTTGCACCAGCACCAGCACCGGGGCCAAAAAACATTACTTGCCCGATAGGTTCTCCTTCGACAAGAATGGCATTGTAAACGCCGTTGATGCTAGCCAAAGGGTGGGCTTGAGGCACTAAAGTAGGATGAACTCTTACCGAAAGCGGGGATGAGGGAGTATCACGTTTAGCGATCGCTAATAATTTAATCACAAATCCCAATTTTTCGGCGTAGGCAATATCTGTTTTGCTCACTTGCCGAATCCCCTCAGTATAAACATCTTGTAAGTTGATGCGTCCACCAAAGCCTAATGATGCGAGGATGGCAATTTTATCAGCTGCGTCTAAGCCATCCACATCAGCTGTCGGGTCACCCTCAGCATAACCCAAGCGCTGGGCATCAGCTAAAACATCATTGAAGTTGCTGCCTTCTGTTTGCATCCGTGTCAGGATGTAGTTTGTTGTACCGTTAACAATACCCGTTACAGTATGAATTCGGTTAACACTTAAAGATTGTTTTAGGGGTTGAATCACTGGAATACCACCACCTACAGCGGCTTCTAGCATGACGTATACGCCAGCTTGATTGGCAGTTGTGAAAATTTCTGCTCCGAAGCGGGCGATCGCTGCTTTATTGGCTGTGACTACATGCTTACCATTACTTAAAGCTTTGAGAATAAGCGATCGCGCCGGCTCCAATCCACCCATTACCTCGACAACTATATCTACCGCCGGATCGTTGACAATTGATTCTAAATCTGTAGTTAAAACTTCCGTAGACAATTCTACTGCACGGGGTTTATCTAGCGATCGCACTCCCACCCGATAAATTTCTATCTCTTGCAACAATGGGTGACGCCCAGCGCTATCTTGCAACAACTGCACTGTTCCCGTTCCCACGGTGCCTAATCCCAGTATTCCTAGTTTCACACCCATTTTGCACCCAATTTCACCAATAACAATTGTAGGTAGAGCGTTTGCCCTACCTACTGATTATCCTGCTTCCTTTGTCATTTGTCCTTTGCCCTTCGTTCTTTGTTTAAAACTAATGACTAATGACTAATGACTAATGACCAAATTAATAAGTTTCTACGTGCCAGCGATGAGCTTTCTTGAGTTGCTTCTGGTAATCACTCCAGGTTACACCTTCCTTAGCAGCAGCAGTAGTTAAGGCTGCATCAATACCTTCTTCCATACCTCGCAAACCGCAGATGTAAGTGTGGGTTTTTTCATTTTTAATCAACTGCCACAGTTCATCAGCATGTTCTGCTACGCGGTCTTGGATGTACATTCTACCGCCTTGAGGATTTTTTTGTTCCCGACTAATGGCAGCAGTCAGGCGGAAGTTATCAGGATATTTTTGTTCAATTTCTTCCAGTTCTTCCTTATATAAAAGGTTTGGAGTTGTCGGCACACCAAATATTAGCCAAGAGAATCCTTTAAATTGGTATTCTGGGTTAGCTGCTCTTTCCGCATCTTTAAACTGACGCCACAGATAAGCTCGCATGGGGGCAATACCTGTTCCGGTTGCCATCATGATGACATTAGCATCAGGGTCATCGGGTAACAACATTTCCTTACCCACAGGCCCTGTAATTTTTACATCTGCTCCTGGTTCTAGGAAACACAGGTGTGTAGAGCAAACACCGTAGACTGTTTCGCCAGTTTCTGGGTGCTTATATTCTAATTGGCGGACGCACAGTGATACTGTCTTATCATCTACATCATCGCCATGTCGAGTTGAGGCGATGGAATAGAGTCTAAGTTTTTCTGGCTTACCGTTTTTGTCTAATCCTGGTGGAATAATCCCAATACTTTGACCTTCTATATACTTCAAATCCCCGGCGGAAAGGTCAAATTTAAGGTGTTGAACAATACCAATACCACCTTCTTTGACTAGCGGTTCGTTAGATATTACCTTGCCAATAAACGGAGCATTGGGACGGTAAGTGTTAACAGGAACGTCACCGTGGTCTTTTTTGGCTTTCGCTTGAGTCATGGTGTTGCCTTTCTTGTCCTTGTTCTTGAGCTGTTCTTCAGCTGCTGGTGGTTTAGTAAAACCTTTGGTTTCACTATGAGTATTTACAGGTGTGGCTTTACCATTCCCTTCACTGTTAGCAGTTTCCCCAGATGTAGCTAACTCGCTGACAACGCTTGTAGCACTCCCAAATGAGGCTTTACCATTAACTGGCTCTAGCGCAGTTACAGGCTGGATGCTAACAATTGTGCCGCCTAGACGAGTGATACGTCGCATTTCTTGATTCATGCGGTTGTAAGGCACTCTGATGAACACACTGCCACTTTTCCGAATTGGGTAGTTAGTTTGATCGGTTTCTTCACTCTGACGCAAACCCACTACTTCATAAAGGAAGATGCGGCTACCTAATTCTGTGTTGGCAGCACCCTCAACAGCACCTTGATTGTACATTCGTTCTACCACTCCGATAATTTACTTAACCGTTTTTCAAAAAAAACTATTCCCATCCCATGCCAGCTTTAGTTTACCGGATTTTCGTTTCACAAAACTGGCCCTGAAGGAAAAACGGCATCATTAAATTAATGCCTTGCTAAGTACACTCACCAAAGACATGCAGGCATAGCAAAAAACACACCTGTTCACCTTCTAAGGTAAAGGATAAGTCTTGTGGAGAATGTTAATAATGAATCAATTTAATCTTTTTTTCGTTAACTACCACCCCCATTAGGGAGATAGCTTTTTACCTTATTACCAATGAGCAACTCACAATAGCAGATATTTTTGAAGGGCTGCTTTGATCGGTGGAAGCTACCGCTCAGTTTACCTCTAAAAGCTGCCCTTGTGCTTGCTTACTCCAGGGGTTTAAATCGGAGAATGCCACGAGAGGAAGGTTTTGTCTGATTGGTTTTACTTCTCCAAATCTACTACTCTTTTGGAATCTTGTTAGCTATCTTCATTACCTGTCAATGCAAAATTACATAACTAGGACAACTCCAGCTACAAACATCACGAAATAGAGAATCGTAATTCAAGCAACTCTAATTAGTTTCACTTGATGTGAAAAATCTGTCAACCTTTTATCAGTACTTTGCCATAACGTCAACGCTTCTATATGAGCATATCCATAAATTTACAGCCAAGAATTTGACTAATGCAAGTTGTTTCCTCATTCGTTGGATAGATTTTTGCTTTGAATATATTAAGTATTGTCGAGCAGGAATGACAATTTAGGAACATTAGAAAATTTGCGGCAATAATAAATTATACGTTATAGTCTTGATTCTATAGAATCACAAGTAGCAGACTGATAAAGGTGCAACGCTGATGGGCAGTGCTGATCCCCATTTTTAAATTAACAACTAAATTAACAAAAAAATGATTGAGGAACCACGCTAATTCTTCTTGACAGCAATCTTGTATGGGATACCCCCTTCTGTTAAAATCAAATATATCACTAGGATTAAATACTTACCGGCACCAACATTCAGGCTAGTCCGACGAGTAGCAACTTAAAAGAGTAGGCAGAAGGCAAAGGGCAGATCGCGCAGCGTGTCGTAGACAAGGCAGGAGGAAAGAAGTATGAATGAAATTTTTTTATTTCTAGGTCAAAAGCCCAGTTTAAAAATAAGAATTGTATTGAGTGAGCGAAAAGTGCCGCGAGATTCAAGGCATCTACAGCTTAAGTGCCACGCTTTTAAACGTGGGTTACTCCTGGTTGCTGCCTCCTGCTTGCTGCCTCCTGATTACTTTGTTGCCTACCCGCTTGGTGTCTTATAGATGTGCTAGGTAGCAAGAACGCAGGATAAACCAAAGGGGTAAACTCCTGGCTTCAGAATCTGCTGTGTGAAAAATTATTGACACAACTTTAGTATTTTAGAGGAGATCTATGACAAGTAAGCCGGAACGCGTGGTACTGATTGGAGTAGCCGGAGACTCTGGTTGCGGTAAATCTACGTTTTTGCGTCGTTTGATAGATTTGTTTGGTGAAGATTTAATGACAGTCATCTGCTTGGATGACTATCACTCCTTGGATCGCAAACAGCGCAAAGAAACGGGGATAACGGCACTAGACCCCAGGGCGAACAATTTTGACCTGATGTATGAGCAAATTAAAGCGCTCAAAAGTGGTCAAGCGATTGATAAGCCGATTTACAACCACGAAACCGGCTTGATCGATCCGCCTGAGCGGATAGAGCCGAATCACATTATAGTTGTTGAAGGGCTGCATCCTTTATATGATGAGCGGGTGCGATCGCTAATCGACTTCAGTGTTTATTTTGACATTAGCGATGAGGTCAAAATTGCCTGGAAAATCCAGCGAGATATGGCTGAACGCGGTCATCGCTACGAAGATGTGTTAGCGCAAATCAATTCCCGCAAACCTGACTTTGAAAAGTTTATCGAACCGCAAAGAGAATTTGCCGATGTGGTTCTCCAGGTATTGCCCACAAACTTGATCAAAAACGACACCGAACGTAGAGTCCTACGGGTACGTATGCTCCAACGGGAAGGTAAGGAAGGCTTTGATCCAACCTACCTATTTGACGAAGGGTCAACAATCAATTGGACTCCCTGTGGACGCAAGCTGACCTGTTCTTATCCTGGTATGCAACTGTACTACGGTTCAGATGTTTACTACGGACGCTATGTCTCAGTACTAGAGGTGGATGGTCAATTTGACAACTTGGAAGAAGTCATTTACATCGAAACCCATCTCAGTAATACATCCACAAAATATCAGGGTGAATTGACTCACTTGTTACTCCAGCACCGCGAGTATCCAGGTTCCAATAATGGAACTGGTTTCTTCCAAGTGCTTACAGGTTTGAAGATGCGTGCTGCTTATGAGCGGTTGACAGCTACGGAAGCAAAATTAGCGATTCAGGTTTAAAGCAGCAGTGTTTGTGTCAAAGCTTATGGGGGCGCTTCCGGGTACCCCCTTTTTTTTTGTGTTATTAAATACATTTTAAATAAAAAATAATTAGCATACATTTATCTTGCTTACGGATATTTACCTTATAGTTAATGGTTTTTATCAATATCAAGAAGATACTAACGACTCAAGTATAAATATTGTTATGATTTCATAAATTAGTAGTTGAACTAAATGCCCACATTTAGTCAACGAAAAAACTCTCGATGGAGGAATTTCCTTTGTCTCGTCGATATTTATTTACCTCTGAGTCAGTCACAGAAGGTCATCCAGATAAAATCTGCGATCAGATTTCTGATACTATTCTGGATGCCCTATTGACACAAGACCCTAGCAGTCGTGTCGCCGCTGAAGTCGTAGTTAATACTGGTTTGGTGCTAATCACTGGTGAAATAACCACCAAAGCTAATGTAAATTTCGTCAATCTCGCCCGGAAAAAAATTGCCGAAATTGGTTATACCAATGCTGACAATGGCTTTTCTGCTAACAGCACCAGTGTTCTGCTGGCTTTAGACGAACAATCACCCGATATTGCCCAAGGCGTTAACACCGCCCAAGAAACCCGCGAACAAGATAGTGATGAACAATTTGACAAAATTGGCGCGGGCGATCAAGGTATAATGTTTGGCTTTGCCAGCAACGAAACACCCGAACTGATGCCTTTACCCATCAGTCTCGCCCACCGCATTGCTCGCCGATTGGCAGCAGTCCGTAAAACAGGTGAATTGTCATACCTGCGTCCTGACGGTAAAACCCAAGTAACTGTAGTCTACGAAGATGGACGCCCCGTAGGTATTGATACGATTCTAATTTCCACCCAGCATACAGCCAGTATTGGGGAAATTACGGATGAGGCGGCGGTACAAGCCAAAATTAAACAAGACCTCTGGTCAGCAGTGGTCGAACCTGTTTTTGGCGACATTGACGTTAAACCTAATGAGGAAACACGTTTTTTAGTCAACCCCACTGGCAAATTTGTCGTTGGTGGCCCTCAAGGAGACTCTGGTCTGACAGGACGGAAAATAATCGTTGATACCTACGGTGGCTATTCACGACATGGTGGCGGCGCTTTTTCCGGCAAAGATCCCACGAAGGTAGACCGTTCTGCTGCTTATGCGGCTCGCTATGTAGCGAAAAATATTGTCGCCGCTGGGTTGGCAGAAAAAGTTGAAATCCAACTATCTTATGCTATCGGTGTAGCACGACCAACAAGTATCTTAGTGGATACCTTTGGCACTGGCAAAGTGGATGAAGATACCTTACTGGAATTAATCAACAAACACTTTGAACTCCGTCCAGCAGGGATTATCCATACCTTCAATTTACGCAACTTACCAAGTGAACGAGGCGGACGTTTTTATCAGGACGTCGCGGCTTACGGTCATTTTGGGCGGGCTGATTTAGACTTGCCTTGGGAACAGACCGATAAAGCCGAATTGTTGAAGCAAGCAGCGAATGAGTCACTTTCGGCAGTAGTTGCTCAGGCACTAACTTAGACTTATACGCTACTGTAATAACTTAGTTTATCTACGTGAGGGTATTGGCAACTTGACAACCAATACCCTTATTTTTTAGTAACCACCTGAATATCGAAAAAGAAAACAGGAGTCAGAATTCAGAATTCAGAATTCAGAATACTCTACCCATGTTAGTTCAGCGTACCGTAGACTTCTTGACAAATGACAAATGACCAATGACCAATTGACCAATGACTAAATCCAAAAATAAGTCAGGATGAGAGTCAGGACAGTCAATGGTAAACCAAAACGTAAATGCTCCCAGAATGACAACTGATAACCAAGTTTTGCGACAGCCTCAGCAACAATTAAATTAGCAACTGAACCTAACAAAGTTAGATTACCTGCTAAGGTAGATCCTGCTGCTAATAGTAACCAGGTTTTTGTATCTGGATGGGGAAGTAAATGTTGTAGTAATAATACTGCGGGAACATTAGAAACTAAATTTGAAAGCAGAGCAGTAATTCCTAATATGCTCAGGGGATTATAAACTAAACCGCTAAATAAATTCAATATTCCTAATTTTTCTACTCCAGCAGTCACAACAAATAGTCCAGAAAACATCACCAATAAATCCCAATCTACTTTATTTAAAACTCGTTGCGGTTTGATTCGTCTAGTAATGAAAAGTAAACTGGCAGCTATGAATGTTGCTTGGGCTGGGGGTATTCCAATTAAGAATGCAATTAATAGTCCTCCTGTTATCAATAGGCTTTTAGTAAGTAACGGTTTAAATATGCGGTAACGCACGGGGGTTACACTCGGACAAGACTTAGTAGAACGGACATCAGGATAAAGCCACCACAATAACGCAATTTGGATCAACAAACTTACTAATGCGATGGGAGTCAATGCTTTTGCAAAATCAAGATAGCTGATACCAGAGAACGAACCAATCAAAATATTTTGCGGATTGCCACTTAATGTAGCTACTGAACCCAGATTAGTTGCTCCCGCCAAAGCAAGTAAGTAAGGAATAGGATTGAGGTTCAAAGTTTGGGTTAAACCGAGAACCAAAGGAGTCAAAATTAGAGCAATGGTATCGTTGAGAAAAAAAGCGGAGAGAATTCCACTGCCGAAAGTTAAAACAATTAGCAAACCCAAAGGGCTACGGGTAAAGTGTGTAACTGTATCAAGGGTTAGTTGGAAAAAACCAGCGTAAGCTAAGTTTGTGCTGATTACCATCATGCCAAACAGGAAAACCAGCGTTTTATAGTCTATCGCTTGCCATGCTTCTTTGAGGTCTAATACCCCGAATGCCATCAGCAAAGCTGCACCCACTAAAGCAATACTGGCTCGGTTCATCCGCAAACCAGGGAGATATCCTAAACCCAAACCTATATAAGTAAGCCCAATGATGATGTATCTGAAAACAATCATGATTTTGCTAGATGCTTTTGACGTGATGCCTTTCTATTAACTCCTGTTTTTGTTTCAGGTACACAGAACCAAAAAACTGCTAAAGCCACAACTGCGATCGCTGCTAGAATCAAAAAACCAACATTGTAACCAGCACTTTTAACCACAAATCCAGCCAACACGTTGCTCAAACCCGCACCAATGCCAATGGCAGTGTTGAGAATCCCTTGGGTAACATTAAAGCGTCCAGTGCCTTTAGTCAAATCAGCTACCATCAACACCGAAAGTACACCAAAAATCCCAGCTCCAATACCATCTAGAATTTGCACAGAAACGAGAAAATAAGGATTGTCAGAAAGCGTATACAGCACTCCTCGAATCGGTAAGACGGCAAAGCCTAGCAAAAATATAGGTTTTCGGGCTGTATGTGCGAAACGCCCAGCCAAGTTAGAAACTGGAATCATCACTAACTGAGCCACAATGATACAAGCAGACATATAAACTGTGTCACTTGTCCCTTTACCCTGTGCCAATTCTTGACCAACTAGCGGTAACATAGCAGCATTGGCAAAGTGAAACAGAACTACTGCAACAGTAAAGAATAAGATTTGGCGATCGCTTAATAATTCCAATATGCCTTCGTAGCGCTGTTGATGCTTTTCTTTGTCTTCTTCCTCGCCTTCTTCTCCATCTCCACGCGCTAGTTCGTGGTCAATTTCTCTTTCACGAATCATCCTCACTGAAATAATACTGCCTACAGCCATAGCTGCAACTAGAAAAAATATTGCCTTACGTGCAATAAAGTAACCTGCTAAACCAGCGAGAGTGGCAGCTAGCAGATTGCCTGTATGGTTAAATGTTTCATTACGACCTACCCGCCTATCTAATCTCTCATGTCCTACAAGTCCCAGAGTAATAGCAGTAATAGCAGGTGGGAAAATTGCTGCTGCAATCCCAATCATAATCTGAGAGCCGATGACAACAGGCAAGGTGGGGAACAAGCCCATAGCGATACAGCCGATAGAAACAAACACAGCAGCCAGTACAATCAACATCCGTTTCTGATTTAGCCTGTCAACCAATGCACCAGCTGGTGTTTGGGCAATAACTGTGGCAATTGTCGAAACTGACATTGCCATTCCAATCTGAACAGGGTTCCAATTTGCTGAAGCTTTCAGGTAAATGCTCAAATATGGCCCAACACCATCGCGCACATCCGCGAGAAACACATTCAAGTAATCAAGCGATCGCAAACTCTTCTTACTTGGTCTTCGCTGTTGTTGCATAAGTCTTTAGTGATATTTTGTAAGCTTTGGAGAGGTAACAATACCTTATATAAAAATCGTGCCAAAGATATTGAGAACCGCTATATTTTCACAACTAATGTAGAGACGTTGCAGTGCAAGTCTCTACAGAACAGTATTGCCATAAGAAACCCCCTCTGCTTTTCTCATAGTAAAGTGATTACAACGCAGAGGGGTTTCATTTTTCTTAATATTTTTGTAGAGGCAGGTTTTAAGGATAATTCTGGCATAAAACTAGTTTATTAGATTTAAAACCCGCCAAAACCTATGTTGTATTGATTTTAACCTATGTAATCAGTTGGGCCTATTTCCAATCGGGAATTTCAGCGTCTTCTCCACCAATCCCGATTCCAGTGTTAAATATTTCCGCACCATCAAGATTTAGATCGTTCATTGATGCTTGATACACATTAGAATCGTGAATCGTAGCACGAGTAAAATTTACTCCGTTGAGATTAACTTGCTTCAAATTCACATTACTTACATAAGCGGATGTTAGGTTAGCACCTGCCAAGTTTGCACCAGTTAAGTCCGCACCTTCGAGGTTAGCTCCTACAAGGTTAGCTCCTTGGAGCTTCGAGCCTCTCAAGTCAGCACCAATTAAATGAGCGCCACTGAGGTTAGCTCCTGATAGATCGCACTTAACACATTCCCCAGTTGAAAGTAGCTTTTGTAAATCCTGTGGATTCTCGGCTTTAACCGAGCTAGCGAAAAATAGGGGAGTTGCTAAGGCAATGGCCACTAATAGCTGGAGTTTCATAAATTTTCCCCCTTAATAATCAAGTTGCGTCCGTTCTGTCCCTCACAACTCTATTATCTCACTAAACTTCGTGAGGTCAATCTCTCTTGTGACAATCTATCTCCTGACAAGTTAGTTGTGATCTGAAACACAGATAAAACTGATGTCAAAAATGCCATTAATTTCGGATTTATGGCAGTTTTTACCAAAAATTCCTGAAAAAATGTCAGTATTAAATCACTATTAAATCTTTTTAAAAGCAAAAACTGGTGCTACTTGCTATAGCTAGTTAGAGAAGTATTTATACTTATTAATTGATGGTTTAGCTTAAGTCCTCAGAAATTCTCGCATATATTGATTAACTAATTTCGGCTGTTCTTGCTGCACCCAATGGCCACAATTAGGAATGTACTTGATTTGAAAATCCCTGACATAAGCTGCGGTGTTGTAGGTTAGTTCCTTGCCAAGTGCAGGGTCATTTTCTCCCCAAATCATCAGTGTTGGTACTTCCAGAACGCCCCAAATTGGATTTACCATTCTTTGTTGAAAAATATTGCGGTAGTAGTTCAACATTGCTGTGAGGGCACCGCGTTTTGCAGCAGCATTTTTATAAGCATCAATATCCGCTTTGGTGAAAGCACTCTTGTTAACTGCCATACTTTTAAAAGTTGTTTCAATAGCTTGGTAGTCTGAAGATTGTAAAAGTAATTCTGGTATCCACGGTAGTTGAAAGAGGAATACGTAGTTGCTACGTAGCAACTGTTGGGGAGTGCGTAACCCTTGGGCAAATTTGGCAGGATGAGGCAGGTTAAGAATAATTAATTGTTCTAACTTTTCGGGGTGAGTGTATGCGAAATTCCAAGCGATCGCACCTCCCCAATCATGTCCAACTAATACACATTTTTGGTATCCTAATCCTTTAATTACTCCCTCAATATCTTTGATAAATTCATCCATGACATAAGCTGATTGCTCATTTGGTTTGTCACTATCGTTGTAACCACGCAAGTCAAGGGCGACGACTTTAAAATTTTGGGCAAATTCTGGTATTTGATGCCGCCAAGAGTACCAAAACTCAGGAAAGCCATGCAACATCAACATTAAAGGGCCTTCGCCTTGAGTTACGTAGTGTAGCTTTACCCCATTGGTAGCGATATATTCGTGTTTCCAAGAAGTTTCTATTAAAGACATAATTAATCTAGATTCAGCATTAAATAACACTAAATAATAATACTGTACTTAATAAATTTAATATTATTTCGAGCAGCCTTACATCTATTAAAAGACAGTATTACAATAATGATTTTTGCCAAAAGATTAGACCATTTGCCTTACGGTAGATGTAAATCGTGGGTAAATTTTGGTAAAAGGTAGATATCATAATTCTCTCCAACTACCATGACACAACAGTTGACAAACCATGCTTCATTGTGGGTTGAGCGACTGGGACGATTTGGCTATGTTTCTAAAGGAGTAGTTTACGGTATCGTTGGACTACTGGCAGCACAGGCGGCTTTTGGCAGTGGTGGTAAAACAACTGATACCCAAGGCGCTCTCCAAACAATCGTTAACCAGCCATTTGGTAAATTGTTGCTGGCTTTAGTTGCAATCGGCTTGATTGGATACGTAATCTGGCGTTTTGTACAGGCAATTAAAGATCCAGAAAACAAAGGTAATGATGCCAAAGGTTTAGCAGTACGAATTGGGTACGCAGTTAATGGCTTGATTTATGCAAGTTTAGCCTTAAGTGCGGTGAAAATCGTTACGGGTACAGGCAGCGGTAAAAATAGTAGTGATTCTACTGAAGATTCGACAGCAAGTTTGCTTTCTCAACCCTTTGGTGAATGGTTAGTTGGAACTGTGGGGGTGTTTGTAATTGCTCTAGGCTTCTATCAGTTTTATCAAGCTTTTAGTGGCAAATTTCGTAAAGAACTCAATTTAACTGAATTAAGCAATACACAAGCCCAATGGGTAATGAGGATTTCCAGATTTGGTTTAGCAGCACGGGGTATAGTATTTTGTATTATCGGTTGGTTTTTAATTGAAGCCGCAAGGCAATCGGACGCCGCTACCGCAGAAGGTTTGGATGAAGTATTACAGACGCTAGCGCAACAGCCTAACGGAGCATGGCTTTTGGGTATTGTAGCACTAGGTTTGGTTGCCTATGGGATTTACACAATAATACAGGCGCGGTATCGTCGGCTAGTCAATGTTTAGACGGTGCAGTGCCGAGAATTTCAATTTATAGAAATGGCAATAATAGAAACTCGTGGTATCTGGTTGACCACTACTGATAGTAAGGTTCTCAGATCAAAGCAACGCATTGCTGAGGCGATGGATTTGCTTGCCGAGACGGGATTTAATGTGGTGTTTCCAGTTGTTTGGAATAAGGCACTAACTTTATATCCTAGTCAAACAATGCAGCAGACTTTTGGAGTCGAAATTGACCCTATGTCTGTAGGCCGTGACCCTTTAGAAGAGGTGGTAGTTGAGGCGCGGCGAGTTGGGTTGAAAGTCATTCCTTGGTTTGAATACGGTTTTGCCAGTTCCTACAATTTGAATGGTGGTGTACTTTTACAGAAAAAACCGGAATGGGCTGCGCGTGATTGTAACGGCAATTTACTGAAGAAAAACGGCTTTGAGTGGTTGAATGCCTTCGATGCACAGGTGCAAGAATTCTTGTTGAGCTTGGTGCTGGAAGTTATAAAGAATTATGATGTGGATGGTGTTCAAGGAGACGATCGCTTGCCAGCATTACCCTGTGAAGGTGGCTATGATGAGGTAACTGTCACCTGCTATCGCCAGGAATTCGATCGCAATCCCCCACAGAACCCCAAGGATAGACAATGGTTACAGTGGCGTGCAGATATTCTGACTGAGTTTTTGGCGCGTCTCTACCAGGAGGTGAAAGCGGTGAATCCTAATTTATTAGTAGCGATCGCACCCAATATCCATGATTGGGCATTCCAGGAATATCTGCAAGACTCGCCCGCATGGCTGAAGCGGGGAATAGTCGATATGATTCAGCCGCAGATTTATCGCCGTGACTTTAGGAGTTATCAGGCAATCGCTGATAAACTGATAAACCAGCAGTTCACAGATGGGACACTGCCCAAGTTAGCACCGGGAATACTGATGAAGCTTGGCTCTTACTGTATTAGTCCAGAATATCTGGTGCAGGCAATTGAATACAATCGTCAACTTGGCATTCAAGGAGAGGTATTCTTTTTTTACGAAGGTTTGCGCGAGAATAACAATACCCTTGCTAAAGTTTTGCGAAATGGGCCTTATGCTAAATCTGCATCATTTCCCACTCTGTCAGATTTGAGTGCAGTTGGTGTGAGTCACAAGACGACATCTTCTATTTGGTCACGAGTGGAAAATTTGTTAAAAAAGATTTTTTAAGGGAAAAGGCGCGTGGAATATAAATTGCCAGTGGAAAAGGTAATTAATACTTTAAAAGAAGATTTACCGACACTTTTTCAAAAAGATATTTCTTATGACATTTATACACGGAATATCTATTTTAAAGACCCAGTGAATACATTCAAATACAAATTTAACTATCGAATTATATTTTGGACTTTACGATTTCACGCTCGGCTATTTTTTACTCAGATTTACTTTGATGTGCATGAAGTTTATCAGTCAGCCGAAGACACGATTTTAGCAAAGTGGACGGTGCGGGGAGTGTTGCGCGTTCCCTGGAAAGCAGGGTTGCTTTTTAATGGCTATTCAACGTATAAACTCAATCAAGATAATTTGATATACGAGCATATCGACACCTGGGATAGAAAGCCAGGAGAGATTTTACGGCAGTTTTGGCAAAGGGAAGGAGATAGCTAGTTGGCTATTATATCATTGACAGACTAGTAGGGTGCGTTGCAGACTTTGGCCAAACAGACTCTACTAGTCTATGAAGAGTGCTGAGTTCCGTTAGCGGTAGCGGTGCGTTTAGCCCATACCTTCTAATAAGAATGAGATACAGCTTAACCTCACCCTGATAAAGCTGTGCTTTATCTCCCTTGTTTGTGAGTTTGGAAATAAGGACTCATATTTGATTTTTCAGAAATCAAATTGGCTAGAAGCTTGTTATACAAAGGTTTGTTGCTCAGTATACTTAGCAAGATTCAAGTATGATTACTATATAACAAAATATGTATTAATTTAGAGATATATAGAGATATATAGATATCTGATAAATAAAGGAAAAACCAAAATTCTGCAAGAAGCGAACTAACTGATGTGTCTCTGGCAGAAATTCAGATATCGTGAAGTGGCAGTTGATTTAAACTCAATTTTGCTCTTTACGATTTTGCCTAGACTATGCAGTGGTAAAACTTTAGCATCAAAAAACCTAAATGTCATCACTCCTGTACTAGACGTTGATTTAGTTTATATATTAAACTACATTAAGACGATAGGAATAGTGGGTTTTTATGGAAAGCGTCCAAAACGTTAGTCAAGAGTTGAATAGAACAACAGACACAGCACTAGAGCAATTACAAAAGTCTACTCCAGTAGAGTTCAAAAAAGACATTTTCAAAAAACTCAGAGGTGGATTTTTTCTAATACTCGGATATTTATTGTCACCACTATGTTGGTGGAATGACCTACTATTCAATCTGCCAATAGCTTATGCTTTTGGGTATGCCTGTAGTTTACTTTCCCCAAAATTGCTTCTACCTTGTTCAATTATCGGATACTGGCTCTCTAACATTGTGGGAATTCTCTTGATGCAATTCGGTTCTAAGGACATTTTTCAAAAAGAGCCTCAAGAGCATAACCTCAAAAAAGAATTGTTCACAGGTCTAATTTCTTCAACAGTTTATACCCTGTTGATTATGCTATTGATCCAGTTGAAGATTCTTGATTCTCCTATTTTATTCTCCAACAGTTAATTTAGTTTATCACTTTCTACAAAGGAATCGATAGCATGGGTGCACATCTGTGCATCCATACTATATATATGTAGTAGATATAGCAATGTTTGGAAGAGCTACGAACAAACAAAACCTGAATTATTCCATAATTCCATAAATTGGGGTTCTGAGTCTCTTGGTGGAGAGCCAATCAGGGAGTAAGAAGATCAATTTTCATTAAATTTTAAAAATTCACTTAAATTCAACAATTTTGGAGCCTCCTTACTTACAATTAATGGTAACTTACCATTCCATTTTTCTATTGCTTGCCTTTGCAGAATTTCTGGAGTTAAACCATCACGTAATAATCTGTGCATCTCAGCTTCGCCTTTAGCTAAATTAACTTTTGCTTCAGCCTCTTTTGTTGCTTTCAATGCTATAAAGTCTGCTCGTTTTGCTTCTTGTTCAGCAATCTGCTTTGCCTCCACTGCCTCACCAAATCGTTCAGAAAAATGCACATGAACTAGAGAAATATCATCAACTGCAACGTGATAGCTACCCAGTCGCGTGGACAATGCATCATCTACTCCACTTTTGACTTCTCCTCGTTTAGTAATAATTTCTTCGGCAGTATACTTTGCTATTATTGCTTTTAGCACTTCTTCAACAGCTGGGTTAATAATCCGAATAACTACATTTTGTTCATCTCCGATTTCTTGAAAAATGGCATTTGCTTCCTGGGGTATAATATGCCAATTGAGAGCTATATCAGCGAAAACATTTTGTAAATCTTTGGAAGAAGCCTCAGTGGAGATTTCCTGTTTTTGGACTCTAATACTCAACTTTGTCACAGTATTGACTATAGGAATAATTAGGTGAAGTCCTTCACCTAATATCTGGTTTTGTACTTCACCAAATTTCATTAACACACCACGTTCTCCTGCATTTACAATCACACAAGGTGTCAGGAAAAGAGTTATCAGGAACAAAAGAGCAGTCAGTTTACCGGCACTATTGAAATTTGTAAATTTTATCATCTGTATGAACCATGTATGCATCTTGTATAGAGACACATATTTTAGAAGCTATGGGCTTCTTTCCGTCATGATTTTAGCTCGACTTTATCCAAAATTAAGAACATTCTTGACTTAATAGCAACTGCCCATTATTCAGCCGATATACACCAGTAGATTCGATAATCGGACGCTAGCGACAGGATGTAGTTTCGACACCCCTCACGTCACTGTAGCTAGAAACTAAAACACCAAATCAAGACGATTAGTAATCAAAGCACCAGAACCTGTAATAGTAAAAGAGTTTTCTTGTCACTTGATGCCGCGTGAAATGTAACTATGGCGATGAGTGCATTAGTATCAATGACTAGAGATAATTTGGTGAAGCTATTTTGGATGGAACTATTGTCAGGGGAATTAATCTCAACAGTTCCCGACAAGCCGACTCCAGAACTCGCTGTAATAAATTTGGAAACATCGCTGGATTGAGTACCAACAAATACACCTTGGCTATTGACTACAACAACTAGAACACCGATTCAGTAATCGAGGAACAAAAGAAAAATCAGCCTAGAATGAAGTAAAAAATGAAGGAGAAAATAGAGTAAACGGGAGCATTGTACTACTTCCCGAACTGGACGAAGTGTTTCCATTCATGCTGATGAGCCATTGTTCCAGGAATTAAAACAACGTGAGTTCGACGGATAGAAAAGCGCAAAAAGCTTGCTATGTATGAATTTGCTTAACTGAGCATACAAAAAGGCGATCGCTACGATTGATTGAGAACTAGCAAAAAAGTCACAAAAAAATGCCGAGACTAAGAATATCTAACAAAAACAAGGGTCAGGGCTTAGTCTACCATTGTATCTCGCCTCCACATCACCCAAATTTTCTGCGACGTAGATGATTTCTGTAACCAATGGGAAAGTAAGAAGGCAGCAAATACCACAATTGACCATCGACAGCAGGAGAACGGCGCAGCAAGTCAAGGATGCATCATTCAGTTGTGATGACAATAGTTATCGCATTTTATGGCAGTGGATATAAGACTTTCAAGGAATTCTATACCCTGGATGTGCTTACTCGTTGGCATGGAGCATTTCCTAATTTAGTCAGCTACACTCGGTTTGTGGAACTGATGCCCTGGTGCAAAATGGCTGTTATGTTGCTTTTTACATACACGTTATTGAGAAATTACTGGGATTAGCTTTATCGATTCCACCCCAATTAATGTTTGTCATAACTGTAGGGCACATTCTCACAAAGTGTTTAAAGGATTAGTTAAATGGGGCAAAAATTCTGTAGGCTGGCACTTTGGGTTCAAGCTTCATTTAATTATTAATGATTGTGGAGAATTACTCGCGTTTTCGCTAACACAAGCATTTGTAGACGACCGAAAACCAGTCCCAGATATGACTAAGGATTTGATTGATAAACTGTTTGGTGACAGAGGATAATCTGGTCAAAAATTATTTGAGGAGCTATATGAACGAGGGTTGCAGTTAGTGACTAAATCTAAGAAGAAAATGAAAAATCGTTTGGTAAAACTGATTGATAAGATTCTATTACGCAAACGTGCTGTAATTGAGTCGGTTAATGACCATCTGAAAAACATCTGTCAAATCGAACACTCCCGTCATCGTAGTCCATTTAACTTTTTGATTAACCTGATGGCCGGTTTAGCTGCTTATACCTATTTGCCTAAAAAACCTTCGATTGATATTTACCCAAAAGATTTGCCTGCACTACCTCCTGCCATTTTTTAGTTCTGTCGAACTCACGTTAAAACAACGTCAATTAACTCCTGCTGGTCGTGCCAAACTCCGAGAACGCGTTGCTGTGGAGCATTCTTGATCTCATATTGGTCGATGGCAAGGAGATCAAGCTCGTTACATTGGTTCTCGCAAAAATTTATTTGACCTTCGCCGTACTGCCGTCGTCCATAATCTTCATGTCAAGAGCCAAAATTTTTACACCTACTACTGAACAGTCTGTTACTTCATCCTGATTACTGAATCGGTGTTCTAGACCATCTGTATCTCTTGCAACGTGCGTTCCGCCCCACTTCACTAACGCCAATTTATTGTATGCATCATACAAGTATGATAAGCAAAAAGCCCCAGGCTGTGGAGCGTGGGGCTTTTTGTTTGTATAAATGAGACCTG
>NZ_JABXKO010000088.1:0-72400 GCF_017114965.1 Nostoc sp. JL31 | reverse complement strand
TTCTTCAGGTTAAATTTTTGTTACATACTTATAAATTTTCCCACCCACCTACTTATCTGGGTTTGAAAATAACCATTTAAATGACCATTTTCAAAGAGATAAATTAGTGGTGCAAAAATTAATACTGTTATCAGTAAGCAAGCCCAGTATCCCGGAAATATTCGTAAAATTCTATGCCACAGAAAGCGCCATACAGAGGAAGTTGTAGTATAGCTACGGTTAATTAAAAAGCCACTTAAGATAAAAAAACTTATGACAGCAAAACCACCATAAGTCTCTTGTGGGTTTCCAAAAAGCTCCTCTGAACCAAAACCACCTAGAGTATGACAATGTGAGAAAACTACTAAACTTGCCAAAGCAAACCTCATAAAACTAAAGTTATTGCTTTTTGGGTCGAACGCATCATTGAGATAAATAGTATTAATCTTATGAAAAGCCATTATTTATTATTTAGCCCTTTAGTGCAATTTCTAGTATGATACTTTTATTAAACTAAAAATTATTTTTACGTTTCAGAGTATTATTAAAATAATAATATAATAATAATTTTAAGATACTAAAATTTAACAAAAAAGATTTCAAATTAGATTTAGCTGGATTTGTAGAAGATAAGGTAGCACGCTCATAGGTTGTTAATTCTTGATAAAAATTCATTACTTCTGGAGTAGATAGATATATTTTTAGCTCTTTCTGCTTTTCTACAGCAATTGTATAGTAAGCATCTAGTTTTTTTGCTCGCGTTATCCACTCATTAATATTAGAAGGAACTCTGTACATAGATGTTGTCTTTTCAATTAACAAAAACTGATCCTTTAAACAGTAACGAGTCCATAAATTCCAATCCTCTAAATTTTCTAGAGATTCATCAAAACCTCCATAACGCTCATACAGCTTCCTATCAAATAAAATTGATTAGTTAAACTGAGATTGTTGTAAGTTAGACTGAGATCGTTGCAAGTTAGACTGAGATTGCGCTAACATTTTTTTGTAAAATTGTAATTCACAAAATGAACTTAACTGGACATTAGCTTGGTATTTTGAATGCTGCCTTTCTTTTTGGGGTTGCAACATAATATTAATTTATGTAAAATTTATTTTTTTTTATAAGAGATATAGTGTGTCTCAGGCTGCCTGATTTAGATACAATATTTTTCGTTAATTGTAGCAATTTTCCTTCCTTAGTATCTAGATACTCAATTTGTTTACGTAACGCTTAATCGCTATGAACGCTATGAAAGTCACCTTTGTGTTCCTTGTGCCAGTGGAATGCATTATTCCTAAAAAATATTAGCAAAATTATCTTGGCGATTATATAATGAATCCGCTGTTGCAAAGTGTATTTTTACTAGATACGCCTTATATGAGTTGGAGTCTGGAAAGGCGTCTCTCTCTGAAATAATTACTTTATTCTCAGAGCTTTGGGACGATATTGATGGTTACTGGTAATATTACTTAGGATTTTGTTAAAAAATTTATTTATTGAAGTTGTTAACTAGCAATTATTTATCAATAGCTTAAAATTATTGACAATCACTCAAGCCTAAAAAAAACCTCTAACTCTTATGAACAGCTATTTATAGCTTATTTTTTACATCGAACTCAGGTACAGTTATACGTCCCTACAAATATTGATTTAACGAAAAAATCTATGCAGCTAATTAAAAAAATCTTCGTACTTCCACAAATATGGTTCTTTTTAATTCCGATTACAATTATTAGCATTATATTCACAAACTTAGCATCAAATGGTGTTGAAATAAGTAGCATAGAATTTATCGGTGAAGATACCTTACCGAAAGGTTTAATTTTTCAAAATACTGAAGTAGGAGGTTTATCTGGAATTACATATAATTCCAAAAATAACCTTTATTACGCTATTTCTGATGAGCGTGGGCAAAAAGCTGCCACCCATTTATACACTTTAAAAATCGACTTAAGTAAAGGTTTACTAGAAAAAGGTGGAATTATTCCATTCAGCCTTACTACATTATTAAATGAAAATGGTAAAATATTTCTCCCTGGTGAAACTGATACAGAAGGTATTGCATTAACTAATAAAGCAACTGTGTTTGTTTCTTCTGAAGGCGATGCTACAAAATTAATTAATCCTTTTATTAAAGAGTTCTCACTATATTCTGGCAGAGAAATTACAACACTCTCCATACCAAATAAATTTTTACCAGATAAAACTAATCAAAAAGGTATACGCAACAATTTAGCTTTTGAAAGCCTCACCATCGCACCCGATAATAAGCATCTGTTCACAGCCACCGAAAATGCTCTAATTCAAGACGGTGTTGCAGCGAAACCTAATATCGGTAGTCTTTGCCGAATTTTGCAATACAACTTGCTCAACAAGCAACCCGAAAAAGAATTTCTTTACCAAACTGAATCAGTTACACCATTTTTGAATTTCATTGGCAAATTTGCTAGTGGATTACCTGATTTACTCGCTCTAGATAATCAAGGACACTTTTTAAGTTTAGAAAGGTCTTTTACTGGTTTAGGATTTGCTATTTCCCTGTTTCAGGTTTCCTTAGAAGGAGCCGATGATATTCATAATATTGATAGCCTTTTAGCAGTCGACTCCAAAAATATTAAATCAGTTCAGAAAAAACTGCTGTTAGATTTGAGAAAACTAGATGTACTGCTAGACAACATTGAAGGCTTAACTCTTGGTCCAAAACTACCAGATGGAGAACAATCATTAATTCTCATCAGTGATAACAATTTTAACTCCCTGCAACGCACCCAAATACTAGCCTTTAAAATAAAAATTGAAAATCCACTAATTAGATTATTACGCCGTTTACTCCTAAATATTAACTTTTAACTGTACAGAGTTAAAGAGAGGTTCACGGTTTGACTACTGTTTAGTTATTTATGATTATTCCTGTGTATTCACTGAATATACTAGGTAACTTTATCTAGCTTATTTATAGTTTACGTGTAATTTCTCAACCGTACTCCTTAATAAATATGTTACACAATGTTTAATAGCTTTTGCAGAGGGCTTAAGCATATTTACAGCATATAATTAATTTTCTCAAAATTCGGATATCTCTTAGATTTAAATTTAATAATTAGCTAGACTTAATTAAAGTATTTTGCCAATAGCATTTTTTATAAATGATTTTTATGCCAGAAAATAAAATTGAGAGTATGGTAGGGCAAAAAGCAGAATTAGACGATTACATCGGACAATTTTTAAACAATCGATATTTAATCAGAGATTTGATTGGCAAAGGGGGGATGGGTAGAGTTTATTTAGCAGAAGATACAGCTAAAGGCGGTATGCCAATCGCAATCAAAATATTATCACTTAGTTTGGCAAACCAACAAATGTCCCAACGTTTTGCCAGAGAGATTTTTATTGGCGCTCAATTGGGTCGCAAAAGTAAACATATTGTTCGCATTTTAAGTTATGGGGTTACTGAGGATAAAACTCCATTTTATGTAATGGAATACCTTCAAGGAAAAAATCTCAAACAAATTCTGAAAATTCAACCCTTGACAATATCGAAGTTTTTAGAAATTTGTAATCAAATTTGTTTAGGCTTACAATGTGCCCACCAAGGTATCAGCCTTAAAGGAGAGATTTATCCTATTGTTCACCGAGATATTAAACCAGAAAATATATTTATTGCTGAAGATAGTAAAAAAGGTGAAATTGTTAAAATCCTAGATTTTGGTATTGCCAAGTTTTTAACAGAGCGAAGTGGGATGACCCTAACCGATTCTTTTATTGGCAGTTTGCCTTACTGTTCTCCAGAACATATGGAAGGGCGTAAACTGCTAGATGTCCGCTCTGACATTTATAGTTTGGGAGTACTAATGTTTGAGATGCTGACAGGGAAACACCCATTTCAAACAAAAAGTAACTCCTTTGGTACTTGGTATCAAGCCCATCGCTTTCAAATGCCACCTACAGTTGAAGAAGTAAATCCGCAAGTTAAAATTCCGGAAATATTAGAAAAAATATTGATGACTTGTTTAGCTAAAGAAGTAAGCGATCGCCCTCAGAATATAAACCAAATATTAGAAGATTTAGCAAAAGTTAATGCTCAAGTTAATAATGTTATTTCTAACAATAGTACCGATATTATTAAAGTCTCACTTCCAGTTCAATTAGTACCGGCAACTTTATTATCAGAAAAAGAGTGTTTGCAGAAAACTTGGCCTAAGAATAAACCAATTGCGCCAATTGGATTTCCCCATTTACTACAGACTCCTCAAAGACCTATACCAACTTTTTGGGCAATGTTGCCCAAACAAGAAGTTCTAAAATTTTTGGATAAAATACATGGTACTGAATTTATTACTAAAATGAATGTATACCCCATGCTACTGTGGGTAACAGTACTATATGATGCCCAACCTTCTACAACTAAGTGGCTACCTTATTTTCTGGATCTAAAAGATAATAAGGGTCAAAATATAGCACGTAGTTTAGCAGAAGTAGGTTACTATCATTTACTATTTTTTTCCCTAGAAGATCCAACTCATTGCTCTCATGTAACGACTTTAAACCTCACGGCTAAACAGCGTCAACAACTTGTAGATTGGTTAGATATGAGTCAACAGTCAAATGAATTTATTTTGCCGAGTCAAGCCAAAAATATTCTAAAAGCAGAGTACGAAAAGCTGAAGTTAGACATATTACGAAACTTAGCTACACATCAAAAATCTGAGACAGAAGGTTTAAAAACTTGGATGACTAAATTCTTAGAAATGTTTTTAAAACTTATATTACGTCGTTGAGATTCTGCTATCAGAATCAAAATTATTACTATCATTACCTAAACTTAATAATATTTTTATGTGTGTATTGCTAACTTTAAATGGACTCAGCGCCAGAGGTGAACAAAGTGAATCAAAGTCCATTTACATCTCTAAGTAGTACTGGCTTGCTTGCTAATCGTTATCAACTCAAGCAATTAATTGGCAGGGGTGGTATGGGTGAAGTTTTTTTAGCAAATGATGTTTTGTTAGGAGGTATACCAGTTGCTATCAAGTTTTTGACTCAAACTGTTGTTAATACCAAGATGCAACAAGACTTTGCTCGCGAAGCTTTAATGAGTGCAGCCTTGAGTCAAAAGAGCGTACATATAGTGCGAGCGTATGATTATGGTGTGAATGAGAAAGGAAAACCATACTACGTCATGGAATATCTATGTGGCAAGAGTTTAAAGGATTTAATTCCGTTATCTCTGCCCATGTTTTTGACTCTCTCTCGCCAAATTTGTTTGGGCTTACAGTGTGCCCATCAAGGGATTAATCTTGATGGCAAAATTTGCCCGTTGGTTCATCGAGATGTTAAGCCTGCCAATATATTAGTTATTCCCGATCCGATATTGGGACAGTTAGTTAAAATTCTCGATTTTGGTATTGCCAGATTTTTGAATTATACATCAACAGCTAGTACAAGTAGCGGATTTAATGGCACTTTACCTTATTGTTCTCCAGAACAGCTAGATGGAGAAAAATTAGATAGTCGTTCTGATATTTACAGCCTGGGTGTAATGATGTTTGAGATGCTCACAGGCAAAAAACCTTGGCAACCGGAAACTGATTACTTTGGTGCTTGGTATAAAGCACATCACTTTAAAACACCAAAAACGATCGCAGATGTTAAACCCACTCTGAAAATACCTGAGAAACTAAATAATTTAATTATGGCTTGTCTGGCTAAAAAAGTAAGCGATCGCCCCCAAAATATCACTGAAATTTTGGAAGTATTAAATAATTTAGAACAGTCTAATTGTCCCAGCTTCCCTACAAATATCGCCTCTAACACCGTTCTTAGCCGTCCTTTAAATTCTGCATTACCAATCACAATAGAACAAAGTTATCGGCAACTTTTGTGGCCTCCAAATAAACCAATTCAAGAAATTGTTTTTCCCCAGCTTCTAGACACCCCACAAGGCTCGATGACAGCGCTATGGTTGATGTTGTCTAAACAAGAAATCAAAAATTATGCGGTTTCTACCCGTTACAACCAGTTTATCTTTGTGACATCCCCTCATCCAATGCTGTTGTGGTTAACTGTACTATACAATCGGCAATTGGCTCCTAAGTGGCTACCATGCTACTTAGATATGCAAAATCCCCAAAATATTAAGATGGTAAGTTTCCTGGCTGAAAATGAACAATATCCTTTGATTTTCTTTACTCTGGAAGCACCACATTCTTGTATTAAGGTTCTCAGCAGTCGCATCGAGCCAACTCAGCGGCAAATGTTGAAAACCTGGGTGCAACAGAGTCATAGTGTACCACCTGCTTCTCAACCCCAATTGAGCAAACAGCTATTGAAACAGCAGTATAAACAAATGCAATCCCGAATATTGCAGCATCTGGAATCAGAGCCACAGGTTGTATTATCACGGTCTCTTTAACGAACAATTCGCACTTGGCAGAGACGAGTCAAAAAGAATTTCTAATTTCCAACTCCAAAACACTTGACAAGTAGAAAAAAAATAGTGATAATAGCAAAGTTGCCAAACAAGGGACTGTAGTTCAATTGGTTAGAGCACCGCCCTGTCACGGCGGAAGTTGCGGGTTCGAGCCCCGTCAGTCCCGTTCTAAATTTATGAGTAGCGAATTACTTAACTTAGGTGATATTGGATTTTGAATTACCCAAAGAGGTTGACTCAGGATTCAGGATTTAAATATAAGCTACATTTATCATGCTTTGCGAAAGAGAGAATTAACTGTGACTGTTAGAGTCCGTATTGCGCCGAGTCCAACCGGAAATTTACATATTGGTACAGCTAGAACGGCTGTATTTAACTGGTTATTTGCCCGTCACCACGGCGGGAAGTTTATACTGCGAATAGAAGATACAGATTTAGAGCGATCGCGTCCCGAATATACCGATAATATTCTTGAAGGATTGCGCTGGCTAGGACTGAACTGGGATGAAGGGCCATTTTTTCAATCCCAACGCTTGAATCTTTATAAAGAAGCAGTAGAAAAACTGCTAGATCAAGGATTAGCCTATCGCTGCTACACTACTTCCGAAGAACTAGAGGCGCTCCGAGAAGCTCAAAAAGCTAGAGGCGAAGCACCTCGCTATGACAACCGTCACCGCAACCTCACCCCAGAACAACGCGCCGCATTTGAAGCAGAAGGTCGCTCCTTTGTGATTCGCTTCAAAATCGAAGATGGGCGGGAAATTGTCTGGAATGACCTAGTAAGGGGAAAGATGTCTTGGCGAGGTAGCGATTTAGGTGGTGATATGGTCATCGCCCGCGCCTCAGAAGAGGGAAGCGGTCAACCTTTATACAACTTTGTCGTTGTAGTGGATGACATTGATATGCAAATCACCCATGTCATTCGCGGAGAAGACCACATCGCCAATACCGCCAAGCAAATTCTGCTGTATGAAGCAATGGGTGCAAAAATTCCAGAGTTTTCCCACACGCCGTTAATTTTGAATATGGAAGGGCGCAAGCTTTCTAAGCGAGATGGCGTCACCTCAATTTCTGACTTCCAGAAAATGGGCTTTACTGCTGAAGGCTTGGTAAATTACATGACATTGCTGGGTTGGTCGCCACCGGACTCGACGCAAGAAATATTTACCTTAGAAACAGCAGCTAAAGAATTTGGCTTTGAGCGTGTAAATAAAGCAGGCGCAAAGTTTGACTGGGACAAGCTGGATTGGTTGAACAGTCAGTATGTCCACAATACGCCAGTAGATAAACTCACAGATTTACTCATCCCCTTTTGGAAAGCGGCTGGCTATAAATTTGATGGTGGAAGAGAACGTCCTTGGTTAGAACAGCTAGTAACTTTAATTAGCCAGAGTTTGACTCGCCTGGTAGATGCAGTACCTCAAGGCCAACTGTTTTTTAGCGATACAGTTGAATTTAGTGAAGAAGGCAGTACACAATTGAAGCAAGAAGGTTCTACTGCTGTCCTTGAGGCGATTGTCACAGCTTTAGAAAATCAGCCCCAACTCTCGGAAGCCGTCGCACAAGACATTATTAAACAGGTAGTCAAAGAACAAAAAGTCAAAAAAGGCTTGGTAATGCGATCGCTCCGAGCAGCCTTAACTGGGGATGTTCATGGCCCCGACTTAATCCAATCTTGGTTACTACTAAATCAGATTGGTTTAGATAAGCCGCGCTTGAGTCGGGCTATAACGGAAGCTAAGTAGCGATTACTTCCAGATTTTAGAAATATTTCAGATTTTAGGGGCGCACAAATGTGTGCCCCTATCCATAAGGTAAAGCAACTATGGGAACAAGAAATCATTAACTAATTACTAATGAATTATCCCCAATTTCACATCTAAAATAGTTAGTCAATTCTCCTCATGTTGGGAACTTGGTGTGTAAAATTCATGTCTTCAAAAACACTTAGAAGCGAACCTAATTACAATGCCGACAAAAGCGCTCAATAGAGGGATGAGATTATCGTTCATGATAGTTACGCTCTTCATCACATCGACAGTTAATGCTGCGGTTGATGCTCAGGAAGCACCAACGATATTTGGAGATGTCACCCTTAGCCCTCAGTTTTCGCCAGACCCCCTGACAGTTCGCGGGATGAGTGGTGGTTCAATATCTGGGAGTCAAGTAGGTGGGAGAAGCGAAACAGCCACTGGCCCTTGTACCGGATTTGTTGATGAAACACCAGACCACACATTAGCGTTAACAAGTAAATTTGACTACCTGAAGTTGCAAGTGCAAAGTCCTGAAGACACCACCATAATTATCAAAGGGCCCGGTGGTACTTGGTGCAATGACGATTTTGATGGCAAAAATGCTGGCATTGTTGGTGAATGGCTACCTGGAAGTTACCAAATTTGGGTTGGTTCCTACGAAAAGGGCAAGTATCTTCCTTACACTCTAAAAATTACAGAAGTAAAGTAGGGAATTGGGCACAAGAAGCGGAGGGGCAGAGGGGAAAAACTTACTGTAACTTCTCCCCTTCTTCCTCATCTCCTTCACTCCCCACTCCCCCAGAATCATGATTGAGAGCGGCTTGGACGATACGAGGAGCATTCTGGAGAAATTCTCTCTGTCTTTGCATACCGTTGCGCTCCCTTTTCTCGTGCGATATTGTATTAAAATTAAGTTAACTTTGATTAAGATTCTTGTTGGCATTGCCATAATGCTCTAATCGCCTTATGGCAGTGCATGTAAGAGATCAAATTAAACAAAATGGATTTATAAACATCCGTTTAACAGCTTAAAGTGACAGAGTGATGAACATTCGGTTACTAGAGCTAACAAGTTGTATAGGCATCTAGAGGCAAATTAAAATGAAATTCTCTTGGAAAGTCGTAGCACTCTGGACATTGCCAGCTTTGGTAATTGGCTTTTTCTTCTGGCAAGGGGCGTTTGCAGGCGCTCCTGCCGATATGAGTAAGAATGCAGCTAATACTCGCATGACTTATGGTCGCTTTCTAGAATACTTGAACAGCGATCGCGTCAACAGTGTGGATCTGTATGAAGGCGGTAGGACAGCAATTATAGAAGCCCGCGATCCAGACCTGGAAAATCGTGTCCAAAGGTGGCGTGTGGATTTGCCTGTTAACGCTCCTGAGTTAATTAGCAAGCTCAAAGAGAAAGCCATTAGTTTTGATGCTCACCCCATGCGGAATGATGGCGCAATTTGGGGATTGTTGGGCAATCTCATCTTTCCAGTTTTATTGATTACTGGGTTGTTCTTTTTGTTCCGGCGTTCTAGCAACCTCCCCGGTGGTCCAGGTCAAGCAATGAACTTTGGCAAATCTAAAGCGCGTTTCCAAATGGAGGCAAAAACCGGCGTCAAATTTGACGACGTAGCCGGAATTGAAGAAGCTAAGGAAGAACTGCAAGAAGTCGTCACCTTCCTGAAGCAGCCAGAAAGATTTACAGCTGTGGGCGCACGGATTCCCAAGGGAGTGCTTTTAGTTGGGCCTCCTGGAACTGGTAAAACTTTATTAGCAAAAGCGATCGCTGGCGAAGCAGGCGTACCTTTCTTCAGTATTTCCGGTTCGGAATTTGTGGAAATGTTCGTTGGTGTAGGTGCATCCCGCGTCCGCGACTTGTTCAAGAAAGCTAAAGACAACGCCCCCTGTATTATCTTTATCGATGAAATCGACGCCGTTGGACGCCAACGGGGCGCTGGTATCGGTGGCGGTAACGACGAGAGAGAGCAAACCCTCAACCAATTGCTCACCGAAATGGACGGGTTTGAAGGTAACACAGGCATCATTATTATTGCTGCTACCAACCGTCCCGACGTACTAGACTCAGCATTGTTGCGTCCTGGTCGCTTTGACCGCCAAGTAACAGTTGATGCACCCGATATCAAAGGGCGTTTGGAAATCTTACAAGTCCATGCGCGGAATAAGAAACTAGACCCTAGCGTATCTTTAGATGCGATCGCTCGCCGCACTCCTGGATTTACTGGTGCTGACTTAGCCAACTTACTCAACGAAGCAGCAATTCTCACTGCTAGAAGACGCAAAGAAGCGATCACCCTCCGCGAAATTGATGATGCGGTAGATCGGGTAGTTGCAGGGATGGAAGGTACTCCCTTGGTAGATAGCAAGAGCAAGCGCTTAATTGCTTACCACGAAATCGGACACGCCTTAGTTGGAACTTTGTTAAAAGACCATGACCCAGTACAGAAAGTTACCCTGATTCCACGAGGACAAGCACAGGGTTTAACTTGGTTTACGCCCAATGAAGAACAGGGATTAATTTCTCGTTCTCAACTGAAAGCCAGAATTACTGGTGCTTTGGGTGGTCGCGCCGCTGAAGAGGTAATTTTTGGGGCTGCGGAAGTCACAACTGGTGCTGGTGGAGACTTGCAGCAATTATCGGGAATGGCCCGGCAGATGGTGACTCGGTTCGGAATGTCCGACTTAGGCCCACTGTCTTTAGAAAGCCAGCAGGGAGAAGTATTCTTGGGTCGTGACTGGACAACCCGATCTGAGTATTCTGAATCCATCGCTTCCCGCATTGATGGACAAGTCAGGGAAATTGTTGAGCAGTGCTACGACAATGCTAAGAAGATCATCCGTGACCATCGCACCGTCACTGATCGCTTAGTAGATTTGCTCATCGAGAAAGAAACCATTGATGGCGAAGAATTCCGCCAGATTGTGGCTGAGTATGCTGAAGTCCCAGATAAGCAACAGTACGTGCCGCAACTATAATATTTGACTCTTTTCCGGCTACTATCTGGAAATGAGTAAAGTGACAAAAATAAAATGAGGGTGGAGTATACCATCCTCATTTTTTTTGCGCTTTTTCAATGTTATGAAGCTTCTAATTTTAAAATTCTCAAAATTTATGAACCCATAAACTATAAAAAACCTTGTTGTTTCAACTTAGCTAGCGCATCTTCAGCAGCAGCTTTTTCTGCATCTTTTTTATTGCGTCCCTTACCTTCTCCGTAAATTTTTTCATCTACCAATACTTTTGCGATGAATTCTGGCGCGTGAGAAGGGCCTCCTATTTGTTCTGTGAAATATTTGGGGGGATTTGGGGTAACATTGCGTTGCACCCATTCTTGAAAGCGGTTTTTTGAGTCTACATTAGAACGGGGTACAACTATATGCTTAGGATCTACAGAATCAAAGAGTGGTTCTATAATTGCGCGAACTGCTTCAATATTGGAATCATTATCCAAATAGTAAGCACCAAGAACTGCTTCAAAGGTACTACTGAGCAAATTAGGATTTTGGTAGCCTCCATCTCGAATTGCACCTTTTCCTAACCGCATCCTAAAGTCTAAACCCACTTCCTCAGCGAACTTTGCTAATTGCTTTTCATCTACCAGCGCCGAACGTCGTCGGGTTAATTCATCTTCTCCCATTTCTGCATGACGACCATAGAGATATTCGCCACTTAAGAAATTCAGCAAAGCATCACCAAGGAATTCTAGGCGTTCATTATGTTCGCCTTCTCCGGGGTTTTCATGGACGTAAGAACGGTGAGTCAGCGCACGACGTAGAAGTTTTTCATTATGGAATATTAGAATTTTGTGCATTTTATCTTGTTTCTTGTTGCAGAAATTGACTATTGGGAAACTGTACAAGTGTGATTGTCTTTAGACATGAAAAAACCGCATATAGCGGTGTTGCTAAAACCCAGCTTTTACTCAACTGGGTTTTTAAAAGTTTTTTAAGCAGCTAGTTTGTCTAACTCAACTAAAAATAATTCCTGACCTTGCTTTTGAACTTTACCATCCCTGACAGCAGCATCAATAAACTGGCTAAAACTCTTAAATTTCTTGCCATCATCTGTAGAAATAGTTAAGTATCCTTGATACTTAGTACAACGTTGACGCATTAATTTATCAATGCGACCAAATACGGTAGGCTTACCTTGGCTTGAGACAGTTTTGATAGCTTCAATTAAATATTCTATAGCGTCTTTGTAATTAATCTGAGACACAATGTCTATATTTTGAGGTTGAGTCTTATTGCTATTGGCAACTAGCTGAGGTAATTCATCTACAAAGTGGAAGTTATCATTACCAACCAGTTTAATCAACTTTGGACTCTCACTACCTCGTTGAGCAAAGACAATGACTTTTTTACCCATAGCTTTGAGAATGGAAATTAATACAGCAAAATCCTTGTCTCCTGAGAATAGGATAATATTCTTTAGAGAAGAATTAAAAGCAACTGCCTCATAACAGTCATCTTTAAGTCGTTTGTCTGCACTATTTTTTGAGGTATCAGGAACATTAACACATCTAAAACCAAGCTCTTTTAGTTTATTTGAGGAAGCAACTTGGTCTTGACGCTGTGAATTGTAATAAATATTTTTGCAAGATACAGTCCCGTTAGATTCTGCAAATTGCAGCACTAAACTAGCGAATTTTATGATTGAGGGAACGTTCTGAATATCGCAAAAAATGCCAGTATAATCTTTTTTCTGGCTTACTTGTTTTTTGGAGGGTAGATGATAGCTTGTCATTTGAGTATGTCCAGAGTTGGTTTAAGGAAACTGGACAGCTTCAATAAATTACACATCTAGTAGCAGCCTAGCTTTATGAAAGAGATTTATACTAAAAAAGCATTTCCCTTTTCCTTGCTAGGCTCTCTATTTACAAATTTAATTGATTTCTAGTCTAAGAAGGTAAAATCCCTGGCTTACTGCTAGGTATCAGGTTATTCATTCCGCCGAACATTCACGCAAATATATTATTTTCCTTGCTGATAGTCTAATCAATCAATTGACCTGACATCAGGCTGAATGTTCAGCCGAAGGAATAACGCGATACTTAGCGGTAAGCTAGGGATTCTACGTTCTTAGACAACAATCAATAATTTGCACTTGTCGAATTTTGTTTTAGAGTGCATTTGTTTTGCTGCCGTTGTTATATATCTAACATGAGCTTAATCTGTGTGTCAAGAAGTTTAAAATCACTATAAGCCATAAAACTTACTCCTTAGCCTTATGACTGAATCATATAACAAAGATTAAAAATTCAGCTTTGGCGGAAACACTCTACTCAAATCGAGAGATAAATCAGGAAAACAAGGAAAATTTATCACCTGAGTGGACAGGAAGATTCGCTTATTTGAATAACCATGTTTACCTTCATTATCCTGATATGGTTCACTGTAAGCTTCCAAATAATTATCGAATAAATTGAATATCCAATAATCAGTAATACCAGCTTTAGCATAAAGAGGTATTTTAACATCTTGGTCATAAGCTAAAGAAGAATCTGAAACCTCCATCACCAATAACACATCAGTCGGTTTAGGGTGAGACGAGAGATAATTATCATCTCGGTTTTGAACAATCGCAAAATCAGGTTCAGGTTCGCTGTTAGGTGGCAAAGTAATCGGGGCTTGAGATTGCAAAGTTGCCCTATCTCCTACAATTTTTGGGAGTTGCTTCCACAAATTCCTTAAACAAGTTTCATGGGCTTTACCTTTGGATGCCATTTCAATAATTTCCCCATTGATTAATTCAATGTGGTCATCTTCATGGAAAAAGCCCAATTCTCCAAGTCTGTGGTATTGATCTAGTGTGAAGCGTTTAGCCTGAGCAATACTCATAACCCTACCTTTCTATACATTGCGATCGCACTTATATTCTAAATGTGCCAGAAATTGGTATGCTAAAGGCCGAGACTCGCTATGAAAGCAAACAATGCCTGCGCCTACTATCAACCCCACAATCACTGCTTTTCCCTTGACAGCCGTAGTTGGTCAAGAAGCAATTAAATTAGCCTTGCTTTTAGCAGCCGTTGATCCTGGTTTGGGAGGAGTGGCGATCGCAGGTCGTCGCGGTACGGCAAAATCTGTAATGGCTCGTGCTATCCACGCTCTACTACCGCCCATTGAAGTTGTCAAAGGGTCAATCAGTAATTGTGACCCCAACCACCCAGAAGAATGGGACGATCAACTTTTGGCGGAGTACGCAGACAAAGACATTCAAGATGTTCCCGTCGAAATTATCCCCGCGCCTTTTTTGCAAATTCCTCTAGGTATTACAGAAGACCGACTATTAGGTTCCGTGGACGTTGAAAAGTCGGTAAAACAAGGTGATACCATTTTTCAGCCCGGTTTACTCGCTACAGCAAATCGGGGTGTACTGTACGTAGATGAAATTAATTTATTAGATGACCAAATATCAAATCAGCTTCTAACAGTATTGTCTGACGGACGGAACCAGATTGAACGGGAAGGTATTAGTTTTCAGCATCCGTGTAAATCCTTATTTATTGCCACCTACAATCCAGAAGAAGGCGGATTACGGGAGCATTTATTAGATAGAATTGCGATCGCACTCTCTGCTGACGGTGTACTCGGCTTAGATCAAAGAGTAGAAGCAGTTGAACAAGCGATCGCTTATTCTAAATCTCCCCAAGACTTCCTCAAACAGTACAACGAAGATTTAGACTCACTCAAAACCCAAATCATCTTGGCGCGAGAATGGTTAAAAGAAGTAATCATCACCCATGAACAAATTGCCTATTTAGTGGATGAGGCTATTCGTGGAGGAGTTCAAGGACATCGCGCTGAGTTATTCGCCACGCGGGTTGCTAGAGCTGCGGCGGCTTTGGAGGGACGGACAACAGTTAATGCCGAAGATTTGCGCCGTGCTGTAGAACTGGTAATTGTACCACGCGCCACAGTTGTGCAGACACCACCACCAGATCAAGCACCGCCACCGCCTCCACCGCCGCCACAACAGAATCAAGAAGAACCGCAGGACGAATCAGAAGAGGAAGAAGAGGAACAAGAAGAACAAGAAGAAAATCAAGAGCAAGAACCCCCTAGCATCCCGGAAGAGTTTATCTTTGATCCAGAAGGGGTAATTCTTGATGACAACGTGCTGTATTTTACTCAAATGGCGAAGCGGCAAGGTAAATCTGGTAGTCGCAGTGTCATCTTTTCCGATGACAGGGGACGCTACATTAAGCCAATGTTACCCAAGGGGAAAGCGCGACGCATTGCAGTAGATGCCACCCTCAGAGCTGCGGCTCCTTATCAAAAAGCACGCAGAGAAAGGCAACCAGATAGAAAAGTTATTGTCGAACAACCTGATATTCGCTCGAAACGCCTGGTACGCAAAGCCGGGGCGTTGGTAGTATTTGTGGTAGATGCTTCTGGCTCAATGGCCCTGAATCGAATGCAATCGGCTAAAGGTGCGGTGATGCAACTGTTAACAGAAGCTTATCAAAACCGCGACCAAATAGCATTAATTCCCTTTCGAGGAGAACAGGCAGAAGTATTATTGCCTCCAACACGTTCTATTGCTTTGGCACGTAACCGTTTGGAAAGGTTGCCCTGTGGTGGGGGTTCGCCCTTAGCGCATGGTTTAACTCAAGCTGTACGCGTCGGCTTAAATGCTCAGATGAGTGGAGATATTGGACAAGTTGTCCTTGTAGCAATCACCGATGGGCGGGGTAATATTCCCTTAGCGCGTTCTTTAGGTGAACAGCTTGAACCAGGAGAAAAGCCAGATATCAAAGGAGAATTATTAGAAATTGCTGCTAGAATTCGTGCTTTGGGGATGCAACTATTAGTAATTGATACGGAAAGTAAATTTGTGTCTACTGGCTTTGCTAAAGAATTATCGCAAACAGCAGGTGGTAAATATTATCATTTGCCAAAAGCGACAGACCAAGCTATTGCTGCTATGACCAAAGGTGCGATCGCTGATTTAAAATCTAGATAATTAGTTATTTGTCATTTGTCATTTGTCAGTTGCTTTTCTACTAACCACTGACCATTGACTAATAACATCAAGACCCAGTAGGCATTACCTGTGGTTGCAAATAACAAATCAAATCTTGAATTCCCTTTTGCAGATAGCGCGTTACTGTCATTGGACTAGTACCAATATTTTTAGCAGCATCCTTGCGAGAAAGTTCCTTCAAAAATACCATTTCAACTGCCATACGGGGCTTTTCTTCTAACATATTTATTGCGCCTTGGAGTTGTTGGCGTTCTTCTTCTTGTTGCAGAAGCACATGAGAACGAGGACAAGGAAGTGCCTCACCCAAGGTTATTTGGCAATCAACATAATTAACTGCGGTTGCATCTAAACTCAAGGGCATACGGTTTTGAGCAGCCAACTTGGTTTCTTGCCACTCTTGTACAGATACCCGAAGTTGGCTGGCAATTTCAGCATCCTTGGGCGGACGACCTAAAGAGATTGACAAGTCCTTGCGAATCTTTTGTCCTTCATTGTATAATTCTTGCCAACGACGGGGAATTTTTAATAGAGTACTGCGATCGCGCAAAAAGTGCAGCATCTCACCACGAATATATGGCACTGCAAAGGAGCTAAAAGCATATCCCTGGCTAGGATCGAAGCGCTCAATAGCCCTAATCAAACCAAAATAACCGATTTGTTCTAAATCTTCATAAGGTTCATTACATTGATGGCTGAATTTATGAGCCATCTTTCGCACTAAGCCAGTGTGTAACTGTACAAGTTTATTACGAAGTTTAATAGAAGGATTCTGGTGGTACAAGTGTAATAATTCTATACCATCAGTTCGTAAAGAGGACTCACTTGTTGCCATATACATTCCTTTGTTGTAACTCCTATTCCTGAGATAATGGAGTTGCGTATATTTTCTTCTAAGCTGTTATTATTTTGCTTAGTCAGGGAAGAATAAGCCATCGTCGTTTCACTGAACTTATCAGGGGCCGAACTCCACAATTCAGTATTTGTACGCATGATTTTGCGAACCTCTCTGTTACAGGTTATTTTTACTTTTTATATAACTCTTGAATGGTAAATAATCTTTAGCTTTTGCAACAAAAACTAGCTATTTATGCTGAACAATGCCTAACTGACCGAATAGCCATCTGTCATAATGAGAGCGACGTGAATTGGTACTGAATAAATCGCAAAAGAAACTGGGCAACTTTATCTTTTAGTACGCACCGTCATTAATAAAGGTCGAAAATCCAAATTGAAAGTTGGGTCGAAGAACAAAACCTAAGCTACAAAAAACATAATTCCGACTCATTTTTATGGGAATTTGTACTTAGTTGGGTCTTGAGGTGCATTTCTATTCAATATTGATTGGTAAGATGGAAACTTTGGAAACTTAGTGGAAACATAGAAACAGGTGATTGACATGCCAGTTTGGTGGGTGTCACACTTCTGCTAAACAGGAGGGTGAACAATGAAAATCACCAAACACCGACAAAAAATTCTCGATGCACTTCAGCAATGGTTTAGTATCCATAAACAAGGGCCAACTCTAGAAGAGTTGTGTCAAGAACTCGGAATGCAACCACGTCACAAAGCAACAGTTCAGAAGTGGTTGCAAACTATGCGCGGTATAGACGTGGAATGGGATGACCACAGCGCCCGCAGTCTTCGCCTCCTCACATCTGAACCGGAAAAATCCTCCTTACAGCTATCTGTTACCGATACTCTGCGGTATCTGGCTACTGGCGTGGTGCAGTGGGAAAAACTTGAGCTAGAAAAGCGAAGTCAAGTACCAGAAGCCCTTCGCATTGGTATGTCCCGTATGTACTTAACTTCCTTACTACGGGGAGAACAAGCCCCAGAGAACCTACCTCAATTTTTTGATTGGGCGGAAACATCAATTACTTCCTGGAAACCAGCCCAAGAGATTAAATATCTTTCGCCAGATGTCAGCGTTATAGAAGACGGAGTAGTTTCCGATTTTGCTACAGAATGGCAAGTTTCGGGTAATGATGTGGTGGCGCAGGTACAAGAGTCAGTACTGAAAGATGTACTGGAATACTGTCGGGGAAATCAGTTAGAAGATGCTTATCGCGCTTTTCGACAACTGATTATTACTAAACCCACTCTTCATTACTCAGAATATTGCCAACAGCTACGTTTACCCGAACTCAGACCACTGCGGGAGTTATTGTCACGGTTAGAAATCTATGTCGATATGGATAAGTTGGCAGAAGGCAGGGTCTATCATCTGTGTCCACGCTGCAAGTATGTGCAACGCCAACGCCCTGATGGTACATATACCTGCCGTAACCCTTGGTGTGAAAGACTTTGTGCAAGTAGTAGCTTTCAACCATTGCCACCTATTCCTAAAGAAAAAGCAGAGGACTGGAAAGCTGTTACCCCTGGCGTACATTTGTACGGTACACTGCCGGGAATTTGGGAAATTCAACTCAAAGAAGAACTTACAAAATTGGGTTTGCGCGTTACTCTCTGGCCTTTTGTCGATGAATTTGACTTACTTGTAGAGTTCCCGCGCAAAGTTCGTTGGGCAATTGATTTTAAAGATTGGTCATCTGTGGATGAAGAACGTTTGCAAAAGGTGCAGTATCGGCGTGATGCAACAGAAACTTTTGTAGTTTTTCCAGATGAACGCGAAGACTATTTGCGGATAAAGGTAGTGCGCGAACAACTAGAACCTGAACTTGAAGGGGTGCGCTTGCGCTTATTTAGCGAAATCATCACTCAGGCTCAAGCAATTTTAGGGAAGAAAAAATAATGCGTGACACCATTAGCTGGCGCAAGGATCTGTGTAAAAAACTCCGCAACTCGGATGAATTACAACAGCATGTAGTATCTAGTTTAGTTAACGCAGATACTAAGGTACAACAGCGAGAACTTAAGCGTCTTGCCCAACTCATTGCTGATGTGGAATTGGGATTAACCTTACTTAAGGAAGTAGCACCAGAAGAACCTGCAACTTCTGTGGAAGCCTTGCTGAAAGGATATCGCTTTTCAGTTGAACAATTACAAAGCGATCGCAACTGGCAACTTATACAAAATGCTCGTTTCTATTTGATTAAGCGTAAAGGCAGACAATGGCTGCGAGTTCTTCAGGAGTATATCAACTTACCTGAAATTATTAGAATCTATAGCCTTGAAGAGGCAAGGAATGTTCCTCAAACTATTCCATCCAGTACCTACCCAACTCGTTTAGAGAAGATATATCTTCCAACCTTATTAAAAACTCCACAGCATAGACAACGAAAAGTCAAATTAGCAAATGAGGGGCGGTGGTATGCCAAGATTTCCCAAAAAGGTAACTCTCCAGTTGAGGTTCCTATTGATATTCCCAAGGAAGTTGCTAACATAGCACCTTCGTCTGTAGTATCCCTTCGTCGCACACGGACTAAGCAGAATCCACAGTGTCGCGTTACCCGTGAAGAATTAATACTAGCTGCCCAAGAAATGGACGATAAATTGTCCCAGTTTGGGCAACAAGAAAATTATCGTAACCGCTTGGAAAATATCCTCTTCCAGCTATACGATGCTGAATCAGATAATTTCCAGCACGGTAATCAGCTAACTTTAGAGGGTCTTATCCACATTGTCGGGCTTTTGAATGTGGGCAAGTCTACCCTGTTGGAAATTCTGATTTACTTCTTCGCTAAACAGGGCGATCGCTGTGGGTTGATGGTGAATGATGTTGCTACAGCAGTGCGCCTCGCTTCTTTGTTCTGCCACAAATTAGGAATTCCTGCTGCACCAGTGTTGGGTAGTAAACGCCAAGAGCAACTTGCAAAAGTCTACGAACCTATTCTCAAAAATGAGGGTAAGGAAATTACTAAGGGAGGGATGCATCCTGCATGGCGTTGGTTTAGTCCAGTCTGTCCACTTTTACCTTTAGTGCAATCAGAAGATAAGTGGGAATTTGGCAATGAACCTTGTCACAAGCTTTACCAAAAAGTTCTTGTAGCTGATAATGATGATTCTGATGATGAAGACTGGCAGGAAAGTGATGAAAAATACACTTGTCCCTGTTATTACAAATGTCCACGTCACCATTTAGAACACGACATTGCTACAGCTTCAGTATGGATTTTCACCCCTGCTAGTTTCATTCATACTCGTGTACCCCGCCAGGGATTTGAACAAGACTTGACCTTTGCTGAGGCTGTTTATCGAGAATGTAAATATCTATTCGTTGACGAAGCCGATCGCGTGCAGATTCAGTTTGACGAAGAGTTTGCCCCTGATGAAGTCTTAGTCGATGGTTCTGGAAACTCATTTTTAAATAAACTCGGACTTAACTCGGCGACGATTTACAATTCCGATCGCGGTGATATGGCAGGCGATCGCTTTGTTGCTTGGACAAGCGCACACTACCATACCCAAAATGCTACTAACCGCATCTATCACCTACTCCTCACCCACTCAAAATTGGTTGCGTGGTTGGGGCCACTTCCTTTTACAGGTCGTTCTCTATTTGCTCGGATTATCCGTGACCTAGTTGATCCACCTGAGATTCCTGTCTCAGCGAAGCCGAAACTAACTCGCCAAGAAATCATGGAAGAACGGCGTAAACGTATCATTGAAGCAGACTTGGCTCCCACAGAGCAACGTCGCCGCCGCAAACAAATGATGGATCAACTAGATGGATTTTTACAACATCCGCTCAATCCCCGTCGTGGTGGTGAACTTTCAGGTTTGGCGTTGACAATACTAACTGCGGAAGATGACCGTCAAGCCTTAGCTGAAATTGCTCCTTGGTGCAAAAGATGGATAGAAATCCATAATCTTTGCCTACCAGATGAGACTCAATTTGAGGAACTAACCCGAAATCTCCAGTTTGCGATTTTAGTCACCATACTCGACAACCGCCTGGGTTTTATAGTTGATAATCTGAGCGACCTCGGTCGCGTAATTAACTTGCACGACTCAAGCCAAGACCTTTTACATCGTCCACCGGATGACTTCCTCCCAGTTTTACCAGAATCGCCAGTGGGAAATATTCTAGGTTTTTTGTATAAGCAAGAACGTAGTGCTAAAAAAGCTGGCAAGTTGGACTATTTCCGCTATGTGGGTGTAGGTCGTGCGTTACTGTTAAATTTCCCAAAACTGTTTGCAGTTGACGATTGGGACGGGCCACATACTGTTTTGATATCAGGTACTAGCTACGCTCCGGGTTCGCCAGCCTATCACATTAATATAAAACCCACTGTATTGTTGCAATCTAGAACTGGTGAGGCAGGTATAGCTGAAAGTCAATTTTTCTTTAGTCCGAAACAGAATCCGCAAGCAAACTATATTGCTTTATCAGGATTGCCACCTGCAAGACGCAAACTTGCAGCTAAAGAAATGGTGGAGGCTATGTGCTACTCGGTAAGAGGTGGAGAGAGTTTTCTAGATGGGGTATTTCAGGATTTAGAACAGCGAAAACAACAGCAACCTGAATGGTGGAGCGATCGCGATCGCATCTTGATTGTCGTGGGTAGCTACGACGAATCGGAGTGGGTCACGTCTATTTTACAATCGCGCTACCGCTTCGATGTAAACATCAACGATGACGGTATTGCCACCCTCCGGCGCGACAATGCTCCTACTCATCTTCATGGGATTCTGCGAAGCGAAATCAGGAATTTACAACATTTACCCACCCAGATTGTAGTTGCTCCTTTGATGGCTCTAGAGCGGGGTCATAACATCTTGAATGCTCAAGGCAAAGCTGCATTTGGTGCAGTTTTATTCCTCAATAGACCTATGCCAGTACCTGATAACTGGCAATCTACTGTTCAGCAACTCAACGCTTGGGCGCTGAAACACGAAAAAGACTCCACTCTTTATGAAGAAGCTCAATCAATATCGGGGAACCTAACCCTAACTCAGGTTGCAGATATCTTCTACCAGAATGCCGTTGCCGAGATGGTCAACTTGAACTATGCAGCGTGGGCTTTTAAGCAACTAACACAAGGAGAGCGATCGGTACTTTGCTGGACTCAGTTAGTAAGTATCTGGCAAATCATCGGGCGTTTGGTGCGTGGTGGTGTACCAGCAGTAGTCCATTTTATAGATGTGAAATTCGCCCCAAATTCAGCAATTGGCGAACAAGACAGCGAAAGTACTTCACTTTTGGTTGCCATCATCAAGGTGCTGGAACCTTATGTAGAAGGTGAGGATGTGCTGGCGCGATCGCTCTATGGAGCTTTTTTAAATGCGTTGAAACAAATGAGAGAAAGAAACTTAAACTATGACTAAAACTATTCTTCCTGGTGCTTGGGAACTTACTGCAACGAATCCAACATACGAACTTTATGCAATCTATGTCCCTACAACATGGCGACAAGTCGCCAACAGCCTTGCTCAACAGCGTGCCAGACTCCAAGGTAAAAGTTATCGGGCTGTACCAGTTTATTCCCTCGATCCCCTGGTAGTTGGTAGTTTTCCCAAAATTATCAAGACTTTGCGTAATGGCTGGCAAAAAGACAATATACCTTGGTTATTAGCAACAGAAACTACAGACCTTTCTGACTTGGGTAATTTGATCAAAGATTGGTTGATAGAAGAATTCAGTTCCTTGCAGGATGTCGAGTCACAGCTTATAAATCTGAATAATGATGATTGGCAATGGGAAAATTCACAAATCTATGAATTACTGCATCCTCAAAATAAAGTCGAAACAAGCAACCTTTACCAAGCAATTCCAGATTACCTTGCCAAGGAGTTTCTCAAAAACCCAAGAGTTTCTTTTGGTGTCGATGAGCAGTATCAACTAACATTTTACCGAGTGGTCAGCCTCCAAGGCGCTGAGTTAATGTCATGGCCTCCCAGCGAAATTACGGTAACTAAAGGAAACGAAACAACAGAAACAGCATACATCTCATTTGTCCTTGAGTTTGTTTTGCAAACAGTTCCCTGGCGCGAAAAACCTATTGTTTATCATCATTTATCAATTCGACGGTGGCTGACTAAACCTTTGAATTATGTACCTTATCCAGGCGTGAAAGCTCATATTGGTGATAACCGTCGGTGGTTAGATGGACAACGCCAAACCTTTTGCTTTATTCCACTGATGATGAACCGTTATGGAAAGGAAGTGAAATGGCCTCAAGCCATCAGCAATCTTTTTTCTCTCAATGACTCTCAACTTCCTGACGCAAATAATTTCGTTTCTAACCCAAATCATAACTGGTCAGGTGTCAACACAATTCCTAGTGGTATCCAAGCTGCGATCGCCTACACTTCTAAATTAGGAGAACCACCCTGCTTTGCTGGTGTCAGTCCACAAGATTTGGCTAGTTTAGATCAAGCTATTGAAGCACATCTCCCTGTTCAGAGAGTGGGTGAAGCTGAGAGAGTGACAGGTAACATTTTTATTTTCTGGCCTTTAGAGAAACCCAAACAGAAAATTGTTCCTCTGCTTGCTGACGAAGATATCCAATCTCCCCAGCCAAAAAAAGCCAAGAAATCTGACAATCCAAATCATTCATACACTCCAATGCTGCGACCAAAACTAGCAGCACCAGCAGTATTTCGTGAAGCTGAAAATCCCCTCCGTACCATACTGATTTTGTGGGAAACTCCACAATGTCGTGATGCACTAATTGCTGAAATTTCCCAGTTACTGTATTTATCGCCCACAAAGATAGAAAATATCTATCAAGGTTCCTATGGTTCTTTATGTATCAAGACTCAACATGTTGGCGACCTCACACAAGACCTGGAAATTAAACATTTCTCTGAAGCAAGGAAAACTTATCAACAGCAACGTCCTAATTTATTAGTAGAGCGCATTAATCAAATTACCGCATTCCTAGCCCAAACTAAAGAACTAAGTGGGGCATTAATCGAAATTAGACCGAAACCTCGTATATCCGAGGCTGATCCCAAGCTGGCTTGGCGAATTGGGGCAATGAAAGCAGGCTATCTCAATCAACACATTCACCGAATAACCACCGAAACCGATGCAGATAAGCTGAAAAAATCTGGTTTGGAACCAGTAAAACGAGCAGTATCAGACTTACTAAGGCAATTTGGAATTTTACCTGATACTCCTTTAATTAATTTCAAAAAAGATGGCATTGATCCTAATGTTTGGTTAACGTGTTTTTATGTCCTACGCCGCACCCGCAAAACCAATGCCGAAAATGTTCCCAAAACTGTTGTTTTGATGATCAGAGTTAATCCAATAATAGCTAAAGTAGAATTAACAACTCATGATTTATTTAAAGAACAAGGCTGGATATCATATCCTGTTGGACTCGCGCATCTTCTTGATGAAGACTGGGATTCTAACTCTTATGATGAAAGTAATGAAGAGCTTGATGATGAACAAAAGCGCAAAGAACAAACGAAAGAACAAAGGCTAATCAATAAGTTCGTTGCTGAATGTTTGCAAGAGTGTTTCAATACTCCAATTACTGATAAGAAACCCCCGCGTGTACTGTTCATGGCAGAAGCACTAAATGCCCGCAAAATATTGAACTGGCTACAAAACCGAAATTTACTGACTAATGATCCACTGCAAGCACTAAAACAGTACCTTTCACAAGAACAAATCAATCGTCTATGGGTTGTGCGCTTACGAATTGCAGATAGTGGTGAAGTACCAGTCGCTATTGTTAAAGATTCTCCTGGGAGCCGAACTAGTGGAGTTTACCGATGGCAGGGTGTGTGTGATGATGGGGAGCGATCGCTCTACCTGAGCGTTAGAAAGGCGTTGTATACTGAACGAGGCACAACAATATTACAAAAAAATCAGTCTCGCCTTGATAATGGCAGCAGGCAAGCTGGAAGAGCCAAAATCTTAGAAATAGCCTTGATTCATCACCCAGAAATCAAGGGCGACAAGCTAGCTCACTTTGTCCACTCTCTCAGGAGTCGCTGGCCTTATTTTGCCAATGATGTTTCCCTGCCTTTGCCTTTTCCCTTTGCAATCAAGGCTAAAGAGTATGCTATCAGTACTCAAGATCCAGTGGAATCGCCAGAGACTGAGGATTCCAATTTTTAACAACGAAGCTACCTTTCAGATTTTGCAACAATATTAAATCCTTGGCTGTTAACAGCAAAGATTGGTAACAATAGGAATAAGCACAACGTTTCCTAAAAAACAGTTTTTCAATATGAGCAATACCAGTAATTTTCGTGAAGCTATCCGTGAGGCTAAATCTCATGCCCTCGTTGGCCCAAACGTAATCGCCAACGCCCTCCCCTACGTCGGTGGTGGATTGGTGCTAACGGCATTAGGAACCTACGGCGGTTTGGGAGTTATCCGTACTAACCCCGAAATATTCTTTCCCACCTTCATCGGTGCGGTGATTTTGGAGTTAATTTTGTTCTTTGTTGCCCAAAATGTTGCTCAAAAAGGTAATAAGGGGCTTGCACTACCACTGTTGGCAACCTACAGCCTCTTATCTGGATATACCCTCAGTGGCTTGATATTCGTCGCTTTGAGATCCCAAGGTGTTGGCATTCAAGGCATTGGGTTGGCTGCCCTTGGTTGTGGCGTCACCTTTATTGCTGCCCGTCAAATAGGTTCAAATCTTTCTGAACAAGATGGGATGGCTTTGACGAAAACCATCAATCTTGGTGTCATTGCCTTGGTGGTTGTGTGTTTAGCGCAATTTGGGTTAGCCATGTTTGGTGTTTACACGCCAAATTGGTTAGAAATTGCCATCTCCGGCTTAGGAGTATTCCTATTTGTTGGGGTTTCTGTTGTCGATTTCTACATCTTGCCCCGCACTTACAGCGATGACCAATATCTGCCTGCTGCTTTGTCGATGTACCTGACTTACATCAACTTGTTCGTCTTTATCTTGCGGTTGCTAATTGCCATCAATGGCCGCGATTAATTGTCTGTAGACGCTAACACAAGTAAATTTTTATAAGGCGAAACCGTGGTTAAATTTTTCGCAGCCACGGTTTTTTTCATCCGTTTAACAGTAATATATGTAGATGAAGTTAAGCCTCAAGTGAGCAAAACTATTCTTGAACTCTTAAATATCAAAACCGAAGTAGAAAGGTTGTCTAATATCTTGACCAAGGCTAAAGGCTGTCTTTGACCTCCCAGAACTGAGTGCAAGAATTGAGGACTTGAATCAATCAATTTCTCAAGCTACTTTCTGGGATAATTCTGTCACTTTCTATCAGATCCTTCAAGAAATTGACTTCCTCAACACTACAAAGAAACAATATCAGCGATCGCACTTCATTCTAGAAGATATCAAGGCTGCACTAGAACTACTAGTGGCAGGCGGCATACTTGTCTAGCCAGTGTAGAAGTCAGCCCTATTTTAGATGAGTCTATTGATTTTGAGATTCCAGAGAAGCATTTAGAAATTACTTTGCCGCGCCATCGGGGGAATGTCAACCGCCCAGAAACATGGGTGCGGGTGTTTCATATTCCTAACGGGATTAGTGTATTTTCCGATCGAGAGCGCAGTCAGATGCGAAACAAAGAGAAAGCCTTATACCATTTCTTTGTGAAGCTGCGCTAAATCTCTTAATTTCTTATTTCTTCTCTTCGAGACGCTTCGCGTTGGCGAAGCCTCTCGTAGAGAAGGCGTACTTGGCGTCTTGGCGGTTCGTTCTTTATTTCTTGCACTATAGGCGCATCTTCATACAGAATTGGTATTATTTATTCTCAAGAGTAAACTGTTTGCGATCGCACTAGCCCAAATTGTCGAGCAAATTGACGAAATTCAACCCCGGCAGATAAAATCCCTATCCAACAAGCTCATCCGTGAATATATCTTGCATCCTTACACTCAGGTGAAAGATTTACGCACTAATTTAGAAACACCTGCTGCGACAGCAGTCTTAAACGGTGAAATTGATTTGTTTATCAAAGCCTATCTGCAACAAAATTAAACCACTTCTCTTACCAAAGAAGCGCTTGATAATTTCAAGTAATTTTTGGAACTTACCAAGTGATGCAGAGGAATTTGCCCAACTACAGCTAAAATTAATAAATACAAGTATAATAAAGAGCAATTTTCCAATTTAAAGCGCTCCATCTATTATTTAGCAAGCATTATGGATGTCCTAGAACTCAAACGCGAAATCGAAACGTTGTCTGGCCGCCTGGGTAAAACCCAGGACTATCTTTGACGTACCTGCACTGACAGCCAAAATTCAAGACCTCGAAAAAATATCCGCTCAACCAGAGTTTTGGAATGAGCAAAGCCAAGCCCAACAAACGCTACAAGAACTCAATGACCTGAAAGCCCATCTTCAGCAATATGATCGCTGGCACGCCAATCTAGAAGATACTAAGGCAGTTGTTGAGTTGTTGGAGTTAGAAACCGATGAGGCACTACTCCAAGAAGCGGAATCTACTATCACTAAACTGAATCGTGACCTTGATCAATGGGAGTTACAACAGTTACTTTCTGGCCCCTATGATGCGGAAGGTGCTGTACTGACGATTAGTGCTGGTGCTGGTGGCACAGATGCTCAAGACTGGGCATTTATGCTGATGCGGATGTACACCCGTTGGGGCGAAGCTCACGGCTATAAGGTAACTTTAGCTGAAGAGTCGGAGGGTGATGAAGCTGGAATTAAATCGGCAACCCTAGAAATTACTGGTCGCTATGCTTATGGTTACTTGCGTTCAGAAATGGGTACACATCGCTTAGTGCGGATTTCACCTTTTAATGCCAACGGGAAGCGACAAACCAGTTTTGCTGGGGTGGAAGTGATGCCACAGATTGATAACTCTGTGCAATTGGATATTCCAGACAAGGATTTGGAAATCACTACAACTCGCTCTGGTGGTAAAGGTGGGCAAAATGTCAACAAAGTGGAAACGGCGGTACGGATTGTTCACCTTCCCACGGGTCTTGCCGTGCGCTGTACAGAAGAGCGATCGCAACTGCAAAATAAAGAAAAAGCTCTAAATCGTCTCAAAGCAAAGCTGTTGGTCATAGCTAAAGAGCAACGTGCCCAAGAAATTGCCGAAATTCGTGGCGATATGGTGGAAGCCTCCTGGGGAAACCAAATCCGTAACTATGTGTTTCACCCTTATCAAATGGTGAAAGATTTGCGTACAAACACGGAAACAACAGCGATTGGTGATGTGATGAATGGCGAACTTGATACATTCATTCAAGCTTATCTGCGCCAAGAAAATAAACTAGTAGAAAACACTCCGGCATAAAGGCACTCATTACATAAAATCCCAATTACTAAGGCGTTTCACTGAGAAACGCCTTAGCAATATATGGGCGATCGCAATTCTATCCCAGACCAACTGTTACAGTTATAAAAGAGTCTGTAGACAAATAACTATGAGCAACTCACCTTCAACAGAACCTCAACCTAGCTACGTCAAACTCGCCATGCGAAACATGGTGCGGAAGGGTGGAACTTCCCTAAAGCATTTTGGATTGACTGCTGTAGGGCTTTTAGCTCTGCTTGTTGGTCTTGCTTACCTCACTCACTAACGACAAATCGTAAACCTCAGACAAGGAGACTGTGTGCCCCTGAGAGTTGAACTATATGTGGAGGAGTATTTTTATGAGTTGTCCCCGACAACATCTGTAAAGATTGACGAGACTGATGCCCGAATTACCCCTGAAACTTGGGAAAACTGGTTTAATCACTGGTTGGAAATACTTCAGCCTCAGATTCCACCAGCGCCAAGTTATGAAATCGGACTGCGTTTGACAGATGATTTACAAATTCAAGAACTGAATGCTCAATATCGTCAGCAAAATAAGCCGACAGATGTTTTAGCCTTTGCAGCTTTAGAGGTGGATTTTCCTCAAAGCAAAGAAATGCTTGCCTCTGTCCCATTATACTTAGGTGATATTATTGTGTCTGTAGATACAGCAGAACGCCAAGCTCAACAACAGGAACATAGCTTACCAACTGAGCTAGCCTGGTTAGCTGCTCACGGTTTATTGCATCTGTTGGGCTGGGATCATCCTGATGAAAAAAGTTTGGAGCGAATGTTAAAACAGCAAGTGGGATTGCTGAATGCAATAGGTATTGCTATTGACATGGAATAGCAGTAGCTGATGTATCTCTTAATGTCAATTTTGGGTAATACTTTTATAATACTTCTGTGGAAAATTGCCTAAAGATTGCCTCAAATTTAATTCTGCCATTAAGATCGGCGAATATTCCCACTGTAGCAACTCTGTTCTTGTGTTTTTAAGTCTATGTCCCAAAAAATTTCTCCACCAACGCCTACCTCGTTACAAACACTGGTGTCTAACGAACGGGAATTCTCCTGGAAAGTAGCCTCTAATTTATTTGTTAGTTTTAAATATGCCTGGGCTGGAATCAGCTATAGTTTTCAAACTCAACGTAATTTTCGCATTCACGTAAGTGTTTGTGCAATGGCGATCGCTTTAAGCGTTTTCTTGCATCTGCAAGCGGTAGAAATAGCTGTAATTGGTATAACTAGTGGTTTAGTTTTGGCATTAGAGTTACTAAATACAGCGATCGAGTCCGTTGTGGACTTAACCGTTAAGCAGACATACCATGAGTTGGCAAAAATTGCTAAAGATTGTGCGGCTGGTGCAGTCCTTGTCTCTGCTTTTGTAGCGATGCTAGTAGCAGGTACGCTATTGCTCCCCCCTCTGGTAAGGTTAATTATATCGGCTTTGTAAACGTGAGTTGCGTAGGCGAGCATTTAGCGCAGGCATTGCCAATTGACTCACACTCTGTCCGAATCCCCTTTGCACAATATATTCAAAATTTAAGTCGTGCGATGTCTACGACGGGCTACGCCAACGCACCAAGCGTCCTGGCTAAAGGATTCTTGGTAATCTTTAGAAAGTGGCCGCAGAGTAGCCGCTTTATATTTACGTGTCTACGTCAGCGTTATTTTTACACCTAACGAACAAATAGCATGAGACACTTATCTATGCTTTTTACAACTGATGAGTGGTAAAAACCAGGAGTGATGAGCTTTGATTATAGTTATCGACAATTACGACAGTTTTACATATAACTTAGTGCAGTATCTGGGAGAATTGGCATCAGAGTTCCCAGTGGCAAATGATATTAAAGTTTTTCGTAACGATAAGATATCCATAGATGAAATTCGGGCATTCAAGCCGGAAGCTGTGGTTATTTCTCCTGGGCCTGGTCGCCCGGAAGATGCCGGTATTTCTTTAGCATTGATTGAACAGCTAGGACAAGAGTTACCAATTTTGGGTGTCTGTTTGGGACATCAAAGCATTGGTCAAGTGTTCGGTGGTAAAATAATTCCTGCTCCAGAGTTGATGCATGGCAAAACCTCTCAGGTGTCTCACACTGGAGTGGGAGTTTTCCGGGGATTAGAAAATCCTCTAACCGCCACCAGGTATCACAGTTTGGTAATCGAACGTGAGACTTGCCCAGATGTGTTAGAAATCACCGCTTGGGTTGAAGATAACACCATTATGGGAGTGCGACACCGGAACTATCCTCACATTCAGGGCGTCCAGTTCCACCCAGAGAGTGTCCTGACATCTTCAGGAAAACAGTTATTGCGAAATTTTCTGGAACAGTTACAGTCAAGAGCATAATTAATGAAACGACGACAGTTGATGGGCTATGCTGGGGCGGGGTTGGTAACAGCTTTGGTTACTACCTTGGGTTCTGAATCTCAAGCTGACGCACAATCTAGCGGTTTATCAGTTAAGTGGTTGGGTCATACTTGCTTTCTTTTTACTGGTGGTGGTGCGAAAGTTCTCGTCAATCCATTTCGGACGGTCGGCTGTACTGCTGGATATCGTCCCCCAAAAGTTGCAGCAGATTTGGTGCTGATTAGCAGCCAACTGCTAGATGAAGGTGCTGTGGATGTACTACCGGGAAATGTAAAACTGATCTACGAACCTGGAGTTTACGAGTTCAAAGGCATTAAATTCCAAGGAGTTGCCATAGACCACGATCGCAAAGGTGGTAAGCAGTTTGGCTTAAATACCGCTTGGAGTTGGAAGCAAGGCGGAATTAATATCCTACACTTAGGCGGGGCTGCTGCACCCATTTCCATTGAGCAAAAAATCTTGATGGGGCGTCCCGATGTGGCATTTATTCCAGTGGGAGGCAGTGCAAAAGCCTACAATGCTGAGGAAGCAAAGCAGGCTGTTCAAGTTTTAAATCCCAAGTTAGTGATTCCGACTCATTACCGTACACAAGCGGCTGATGCTGCTAAGTGCGATCTTTCGCCATTGGATAATTTTCTGACCTTGATGCAAGGGATGACAGTGCGGCGTAGCAATGGAGATAGTATTTCCATTAGCCCTAAAGATTTGCCGGAAAAAGGGGAAATTCAGGTTTTGAGTTACAAATTTTGAATAAAGATGATTGGGAAAGAAGCAGAGGAAGCAGGGGGAAAATAATGACTCCTGCCTCCATCTCCTGAATTCAGAAATTCTGAATTCTGATTTTAGAACGTATACCACTCTCCGGTCAGCTTATCTGCATCGCTGATGGGAGTCTCAACTGCTGTCGTTTCATTTATAGTCCAAATGTTGTCTGTACCTGCTGTCTGATCGCGCCAGTAGATATCAGTCTTGCCATCGCCGTTGAAATCGCCAAGGGATGGTGTTAAGGCCGCGTTATTAGCTGGTAAGAAAGCTTCAGTTGCAACTGTTGTGCCATCCATCAACCAAGCGGTGTTCGCACCTGTGGTTCCATTGTGCCAGAAGATATCGGTCTTGCCATCACCGTTGAAGTCACCAATTTTGGAAGTCCAGGATGAGTCAAGTGTGCCCAAAGCACCCTCTGTGACTAAGATACCACTCATTGTCCAAACCTTGTTCTCACCTGTTTGGGCATTTCTCCACAGAATGTCTGTTTTAAAGTCGCCGTTGAAATCACCAAGGCTAGAAGTCCAGGCGGCATCTTGTGATTGTAGAGCAAATTCAGTCTTTTGCGTACCATCCATAAACCAAGCGGTGTTATCGCCTGTTGTGCCATTGCGCCAGAAGATATCGCTCTTGCCATTGCCGTCGAAATCAACAATGGTAGGAGTTAGTGCTGTGTCTGTAGGGTCTAGAACAGTTGCATTCAGAACTGTGGTGCCATCCATCTCCCAAATAGCGTTCTCCCCAGTTGTGGCATTATGCCAGAAGATATCGGTTTTGCGATCGCCGTTGAAATCTCCAATCTGAGGACTCCAGGCTGGATCAACGCTACTTAGAGCAGCCGCACTACCAACTTTGGTGCCATCCATCAGGACAACGCTATTCTCACCGGTTGTCTTATTGCGTAATAAGAAGTCGGTTTTGCCATCAGCATTGAAGTCAGCAATTTTGTAATCATAGGCAGATAGGTCAAATTGACCCAAAGAACCCTGTTCGACGACTGTTGTGCCATCCATCAACCGAATGATAATCTCACCAGTTGAAGAATTGACCCAAACTTTGTCTGTTTTACCATCACCGTTAAAGTCAGGAGTAATCGCCGCACTAGTTAAGTAAGGATTAGGATTGGGATTTGCTGACGTTTTAACAGGCACAGTTGGCGGCTGACTTTCTAGTGCTAGAAAAGAACTCTTATTTCCAAACCCCAAATCATAATTTAAACTCTTAAAAGAAGCTGTCAAGATTTGTGATTTTGCAAAAGAATCTGATGCTAATCGAGATGTATTCAAAGCTAAGGGTGAGGAATTTGTATTTTCAGGCATGGTTAATTTTTATTATTGGCTGTCATATTTTTTTAACTTTTTTTGGCAATCTTTTTCTGTAACGAAATAACATTTACCTGTTTTTCAAGATTTCTTTATAACTATTTTTTCTTTATTAATGTCACTCTTTGAATATAAATATTTGTTTTAAACTATTGCCCTAAAATTTTCAAGTTCTATATAAGCAATTATAAAATATTTTTTTGTAACTTATACATGATTGTTTATAGATAAAAAAAGATTACTTTATCTATTTTCTTTGACATTTAAATGTTGCATCAAAAATCTACTTGTATCTTTAACTGGTAATCAGTCAGATAAAAATATCTACACTAGTCATATATTTTTTCTAAAACTAGAAACATACTAGGTAGCTAGGCGTAAATAAATTAAAGTAAAGATACCAGGCGATTAGAAATCGCGGCTACGCGGACTCGAAGAACTTGAAACCCACGGAGGTGGGTTTTGTTTGTATAGCCGCGTACTCCTACGGTGAAGCAAGCTACGCGTCAGCGTGCCGGAGGCTCTATTCCATTCGCCAGGGCAGGCTAGAAATTTATTTAATGTTTAATTAGATCGACTTCATTAAGATAGAAGCGATCGCTACATTATTTCTAATAGATTTGTATAATATTAACTTTGTTTTCTTGGCACTTTCTCAAGTATTGGTTGAAAATCCACTATTTTTTATTTTGCGAACAAGCTTAGATAAAAAATGACCTTGACCACCAGCTAGAGCTACATTTGAGCTATCCAATTTAACCCAATAAAAATCAAAGGCTATAGGGTTTTTGCTCGTACTTGGATGTATTTCCCAATGCCGCCAAGTAGATGGTGTAGACTGAGTTAATTCGAGATGATAAACATAACATTCTTGAATTTCATTGCGATAGGGAGTCATATTGTATTGATAAATACCCAATAACTCAATAATACAAACTCCCTTAACACCAGATTCTTCATAAACCTCTCGCAGTACAGCTTCAGATGGCTCCTCACTTTGTTCAACTGTACCAGCAGGTACTTGCACGCCAGCGTCAGGAAAATCAGTATGTGTAAACACCATTAATTCATCTTTATTGGTTACGTAAGCGATCGCTTTTTTTATTATGGGTTGAGTAGACATATTTTTTACTGTGTGTTGTTAGATTTATGAAATACCAAAATTTGTATAAAATAAATGTTTAAAACTGATTTAACTTCAGGAATATCCTAAATCATTTGATAACCACAAGATTTCAAGTTGGTGAGGTATACAAGCTAATTGTGTTACCCAGGTATAAAGTATCTTTTACTCCTGAATTCTGCATTCTGCTGTATAACTTGAGTGGAAACAAATATTGGTTAGAATAACTTAGATTAGCAACTATTAAGAGGCATTATCTGTACATCTGTTAGTTGCTAAAAGTGTAAAATAATACAATGCTTTTAAAAGTACATCAACTATGCAAGCAGAATATCGGCAGCGTCGCGAGCAATTAATGGCAAAAATTGGTGATGGAACAGCCATTTTTCGCAGTGCGCCAATGGCAGTGATGCACAACGATGTCGAGTATGTTTATCGCCAAGACAGTGATTTTTTCTACTTGACTGGTTTTAATGAACCACAGGCAGTAGCAGTGTTAGCGCCCCATCATTCAGAACATCGATTTGTGCTGTTTGTCCAACCCAAGGATCGCGAAAAGGAAGTATGGACTGGTTATCTTTGTGGGGTAGATGCAGCCAAAGAAATTTATGGTGCTGATGAAGCGTACCCGATTAGCGAGTTAGATGAAAAGTTGCCGCAGTATTTAGAAAAAGCCAGCCGGATTTATTATCATTTAGGACGCGATCGCAATTTTAACGATCAAATCCTCAAACATTATCAAAGTTTATTGCGGACTTATCCGAAGCGCGGTACAGGGCCGATCGCTATAGAAGATACTGGCCCTGTCCTCAACAGTATGAGATTGATCAAATGCGAAGCTGAGGTGGAATTGATGCGTCAAGCAGCTGCGATCGCCACCGAAGCACACAATTATGCCCAAGAAATCGCCGCACCGGGACGTTATGAGTACGAGATCCAGGCGGAGATGGAACGGATCTTTCGAGTGCGGGGTGGGTTAGGGCCTGCTTATCCTTCGATTGTGGCTTCTGGTGTAAATGCTTGTGTACTCCACTACATTGAAAATAATCGTCAAATGCAGGATGGAGAATTACTGCTAATTGATGCCGGTTGTGCTTACGGTTATTACAACTCCGATATTACGCGGACATTTCCTGTGGGAGGTAAGTTTACGCCAGAACAAAAGACGTTGTATGAGATTGTTTTGGAGGCACAAAAACAAGCGATCGCTCAAATCCAACCAGGTAATCCTTTCAAGTTAGTTCACGATACAGCAGTGCGCGTTCTCACAGAAGGTTTAGTCGAACTTGGCATTCTCAAAGGTGAAATTGATAAGTTAATTGAAGAAGAGAAATATAAACCATATTATATGCACCGCACCAGCCATTGGTTAGGTTTAGATGTCCATGATGTCGGTGTTTATCAGCATGGTGAAGACAAACCACAGATTTTACAACCAGGTCAAATTTTGACAGTGGAACCAGGACTATATATTGTCCCAGATACCAAACTAGCAGAAGACCAGCCACAGACCGATCCTCGATGGGTTGGGATTGGCATTCGGATTGAGGATGATGTGTTAGTTACATCTGGGGGACATGAGGTATTAACTGCGGGGGTTCCCAAAGAAATAGATGAAATCGAAAGATAGAAATGGCGATGGTAGACACCATCCCTAAGAAAAGCCCCGGCGACTGAAATCGCGGCTATACAGACAAAACCCACCTCCGTGGGTTTAAAATCCTTGGTTTTGTATTAGTCCACGGAGGTGGACTTTGCTTGTGTAGCCGCGACTTCCAGTCGCCCTTTTAAAATTCCACTTCTAAAGGAAAAATTGCGGTGAAAGTAGAACCAACGCCTAGCTGCGAGGCTAGGTTAATTTCACCTTGCAATAGTTTTACTAAGCGCGAGACGATCGCTAACCCCAATCCTGTACTATCAGGAAGATAGGGACGATCGCTAGAACTCACGCGAAAGTAGGGTTCAAATATCTGGGCTTGGTTTTCGGGAGCAATGCCAACTCCAGTGTCAGAAACTGCGATCGCCCATCTCTGCTTCTCCAACACCTGACACATAATAATAATAGTCCCCGACTCTGTATAACGAATCGCATTACTAATAAGATTTGTAAGAATCTGTTGCAATTGAAAGGCATCTGTAATCAATTTTTCCGGGATGCGATCGCAATCGACTACAATTTGTAAATTTTTTCCCGCAGCTAAAGGTTCCAACATTTCACACACATTATCGATTAATTCACGCACATCGGTAGGTGCTAATTGGAGTTTTATCTGCCCTGCCTCATAGCGCGAAAGTTCTAATACATCATTGATTAGATGGAGTAATTGTCTACCATTGCGTAGTACCCGCTCAATATGTTCTAAATTGGTAGATTTGTCTTTGATCTCAGTCTTTCGTCGTTGTTGGCGTAAAAACAGATCCGAATAACCAATAATAGAAGTTAGAGGATGTTTTAATTCGTGGGCTAATTGGGAAAGATACTCTTGATTAGCGCTAATTAGCCGCATGAGTTCTTCATTGTGGAGCGTTAGTGATGCTTGCAACTGCTGTAATTCCCGCAAGCGTTCCTCAACATAACTCTTAAAACATCGAGCGATCGCTTCGTCTATAATAGCGTCAATCAAACGCATGGAACGAATTATCTCTACAGGTGTTCCACTCAATAAATCTGCTTGTAGAGCATCAAATATTACTGTTCGCAGCAGATGATATTCTCTGGCAATTTCTGCTGGATCAAAGCCTTGTTCGGCTCGAATCGCTCCATGCTGAAAACTGGCAATAACCATTGACTGAATATCATTCTCTTGAGACTTTGAAAGAACTGTCACCATAGCTTTCAAAACATCAGGAATATGATCTTTTACCGCTGTATAAGATAGGTCATCAGCACTTTCAATCCGTCTATCCTTGCGAACTGCTAAAATCCATTTTTCAAGGATATTATCCGTTTTTTCAGCCAGTAGTTGACTAAAATCCATTATGTTAAATTCAGCTAGGAGATAGATGAGTAAACTTCCATATCCCAATAGTTTAGCGACTAGAGCTGTGTTTTACCAAAATTAGTAATATATTTCACCTATCAAAAGAAAGAGATTCTATAGATTCTTTCCTTAGCTAGATTAATGGCAGTATACAAAATTCAAAGGGTATAATATATATCTTAATTTTAGCAAACTTAAAATCTAGCCGTTAACAGCCTTGATGGTTGACCTGGTGAAAGTATTTAGCTAGCTGTGCAAGAATTTAATTCACAAGATAACCAAAATTATAAATTTTCTGGATTACCGAAAAGTCAGGGTAGCTAGTTGACGTGAGTAACAAAAGTAACAATATAGACCGGAAAACAGATACTTTCACTGAAGCAGGGATGTTATATTATGTATATCAATGTTATAATCTACATAGCTTCATATTTAATTAGAGTAAGTCAGCCTAATTCAACAGATCGCAGTGCGTGATGTTGGAACGGAGGAACCAAATTGTGGGGCGTATCTCAAAGAAAGTGAGGAGTTGAGAGTAAAGAGTTAGGAATTAAATAAAATTTAGTAACTCATAACTCATAACTCATAACTCATTATCTTTCTTTCAGAAGGGCATCTCTCAGCCCTAGCCCGTCAGCTAACTTCGTAGGCATTGGGAGGAGACTGAAGAGACGGCATTATTTATAATGTTCCGATCTCATCGGTGTCCAAGGCTGGTACTGCTCGGATTTTTTGTACCTGCACTTAAATCTGTTGAGGTCGTAAATGATATTTCAACTAAATTTGGCTGCGATCGCGGCGATCGCTGGACAAGCTGCTTGGAAAAAAACAAAACCTGTAATTGTCAAGGATGTTTTCTTTCTACCTATATTGGGTTTCTTGGGAATAATTGTGTTGTGGTGGATTGTTGCGCTTGCCAACCATGAATTGATGCCCACCCCACCAGAAGCGCTAATCGCGAATCTAGACTACATCTTAAATCCCTTCTACCAGCGAGGCCCAGGCAACTTAGGAATTGGTTGGCTATTGATCGCAAGTCTGCGCCGGGTATTAATAGGCTTTTTGTTGGGTGCGGTAGTAGCGATTCCTCTGGGGTTTCTAATTGGCATGTCCAGACCGGCAATGCTAGCGCTTAATCCGATCATTCAAATTTTTAAACCTGTATCGCCCCTAGCTTGGCTACCCATCGCCTTAGCAATTTTCAACTTAGCAGATCCTTCAGCTATTTTTGTCATTTTTATTACCTCCTTATGGCCAACAATTATTAATACCGCTTTAGGAGTTTCTAGCGTTCCCAAAGATTATTTAGATGTGGCACGAGTCCTAGAAATGCCACGTTGGCGACGGATTACAAAAATCATTTGGCCTGCAAGTTTGCCGTATATTTTTACAGGTTTACGAATTAGTTTAGGCATAGCTTGGCTGGTAATCGTCGCCGTGGAAATGCTCACAGGTGGTATTGGTATCGGCTTCTTTGTCTGGGATGAATGGAGTCGCTTAAACCTGAGTTCAGTCTTTTTAGCTGTGTTGGTAATTGGTGTAACTGGGTTAATTCTGGATTATGCCGTGGGCAAAATCGAAGAATTAGTAACCCATCGCCCTAAAACTTCCAACTAACAAAATTCGCATGCTATCAAAACAGCAAGATTTAACGAGACTCTGCGCCTGAAGCGTGAGCAATTAATCACCAATGGAGCTACAAGAATGGGTGATATTAACTGGACTCGACGAGATATTATCAAGGGAATAGGAGCAACAACGGCGGGAATGGCGCTGTCTTCCTGTGGCATTTCAGGAGATAGGTCAGCCAAAGGATTGACCGAAGAAGCTTTAGCTGTGCAACCAGTAGTTAAAAGCGGCGACCTAGAAAAAGCCGATCTTACAGTTGGTTACGTTCCCGTTAATGATTGTGCGCCATTTGCGATCGCCTGGAAAAAAGGCTTCTTCCGCAAGTATGGTTTGAACGTTACACTTAACCGCGAAGCTAGTTGGGCCACCTCCCGCGACGGTGTAATTTTTGGTCGCCTGGATGCTTCACCCGTGGTATCTGGTGCAGTTACTAATGCCAGAATTGGTGCTGAAGGCGCACGCCACGCCCCCTTATGTGCAGCCATGACAATTCACCGCCACGGTAACGCCATGACGATGAACAAAGCCATGTGGGATTTTGGGCTACGTCCGTGGTACGAGTATCAAGAAAAATATGGCGATGGCGCTTTAGAAGCCTTTGGGCGCGATTTCCGAGGCTACTTTGACAAGCAACCGCCAGAAAACAGAGTTTGGGCAGTAGTATTAAGTTCCTCCATTTACGAATACTTTATCCGTTACTTATCCGCCGCCGCAGGTGTCGATCCGCTTAAAGAGTTTCGCGTGATCATCGTTCCGCCCCCCCAAATGGTGACAAACGTGCGGATTGGTGCCATGCAAGCTTACATGGTTGCAGAACCCTGGAATACGCGAGCAATAACAGGTAACGAAAACATCGGCTTTACCTTTGCACAAGGTAAAGAAGTCTGGTTGGGACACCCAGATCGGCTTTTGGGGGTGATGGAATCTTTCATAGACCAATATCCCAAAACCTATCGTTCTCTAGTCAAGGCGATGATTGAAGCCTGTCAGTATTGCAGCAAAGCAGAAAACCGCCAAGAAGTAGCCGAACTGATAACAGATCGTTCCTTTACAGGTGCTAGACCTAAAAATAAAAATGCCCCAATTGCGAAGTTTACAAGTCCGGCAATTCTCGGCAACTACAACTATGGCGGCTTTGACGGCAAAGACCGCACCATCAAAGCCGCCGACACCACGATTTTCTTCGATATTCCTGACAACCTTCCCAAACAGCCAGGAGAACACTCCACATTCTTATGGAGATCCAGAAGTATCTGGTTAATGACACAAGCAGCGCGGTGGGGACAAATCAAGGAATTCCCCAAAAATGCCGAGAAACTAGCCGGACAAGGCTGGAGAACAGATTTATATCGCGAGATAGCATCGGAAATGGGCATCCAATGTCCCAAGGATGATTACAAGGTCGAACCACCAGAGGTATTTATAGATAAGAAAGGCTTCGACCCCAGCGATCCGGTGGGTTATTTGAATAGTTTTGCTATCAGGGCTAACGCTCCCACTCGTTTTTTCATGTCTTAAATCCCAAGTTCAAATATTGATTGACTAAATTATTTCCGGAGCCTTTGATGATGGAATATACCTCATTACCTATTAATACCCAGACCAAAGTTATGCCCCGCGCTGGATTTTTAGAAATTGAAAATTTAGTCAAGTCTTATCCGACACCTGATAAAGATAACTTTGTCGTTTTAGATGGAGTTAATCTAACGATTAGTGAAGATGAATATATTTCTGTAATTGGTCACTCAGGTTGTGGGAAATCAACTCTAATAAAGATAGTCGCTGGTTTAGAAAAAGCAACTTCCGGCTCAGTCAGGCTAGATGGGAAAGAAATTCGTCAGCCGGGAGCCGAAAGGATGATGGTATTTCAGAACTATTCGCTGTTACCTTGGTTAACAGTACGAGAAAATATCCGTTTAGCCGTAGATGAAGTGTTAAAAAATGCTAATCGCTCTGAAAAAATCAGCATTGTAAATCAACACTTGGCAATGGTAAACTTGACGGCGGCGGCTGACAAATATCCCGATGAAATTTCTGGAGGTATGAAACAACGAGTAGGTATTGCCAGAGCCTTAGCAATTCGCCCCAAAATGTTGCTAATGGATGAACCTTTTGGGGCGCTAGATGCACTAACTCGTGGCAAATTAGAGCAGCAGGTATTAGATATTTGGGAAAATAATCGTCAAGCAGTGATGATGATTACCCACGATGTAGACGAAGCAATTTATATGTCCGATCGCATCGTCTTGATGACCAATGGCCCGGCTGCTAGTATCGGAGAAATTTTAGAAGTTCCTTTTGAGCGTCCGCGCGATCGCGCCGCCATGCGAAACTCAAAAGAGTATTTTGAACTCCGCAACCACGCCCTGAATTTCCTGGATCGATATTTTGCCCAAGACGAGTAAATTAGATTATCATTTTTTTTAGTGGGTAGCCTAATTCAAATTCATGAAAGCTGGATTTGGAACGGAGGAACCATATTGTGGGGCGTATCTCATAGAAAGTGAGGAGTTAAGAGTTAGGAATTATTAATATTAACTCAGCACTCAGCACTCAGTACTGCTCAGAGAGAGACACCTTCCAGTCTTAGCCCGTCAGCTAACTCCGTAGGCAATGGAAGGAACCCCCAAGACTTTGGCTGTAATACAGTTATTATTGGGGTTTCCTTGACTGATTTAAGATTTGAAATTTTGGTTATCGTCACTCAATCTAAAATCCAAAATCCTTCGACTGAGCGTAGCCGAAGTCCAAAATCTAAAATTGGTCGCCCTGCTTCTCATTGCTAATTCATTTCATTAGGAGAAGTAAAGCTGTGCAAATCAAGCCAATGTTAGCACGTCTGCAAAGTGCCACAGGTCGGGATGACTTAATTGAACAAATGGTACTGTTGCCAGAACCAAAAAAACCTTTTTCTAAAAAACCTCAAACAGCAAAAGGAGTTAATCTAATTGTTGCTTATGACGCATCTCCTAACAGTCATACAGCATTAGATATTGCCTTTTGGATTGCCCATCAAACGCGTTTAGCCACTAATGCAGAAGTTACAGTTCAAGCCGTTTATGTAATAGAAGATAATCAAAGTATTCAGTATCCAAATATCTTGACTTTTCCCCAACAACAGCCTTCGTTGGAATGTGAAGTTAGTCAGGTATCAAAGTCTGTCACACAGGTATTAACTCAACCCAAATTACAGACAGCGATCGCTCCCCTACAACAAGCAGATATAATTCTTTGGCAAGCCCGAAGTCTGGCTGAAGAATGGCAAGGTTCCTTCAAATCTCACCTGCGGTTTGGCTCTATTGCTATAGAACTGAACAAAGTTGTTGAATCAGAAGCTGCTGATATTTTATTTCTAGGTTGCAACTCTGTCAATCATCCGATGATTGAGGCTTTAGGTTTTAATTTTCCCTGTGCTGTTTTGGGTATTCCCAGTTGTATTGAAGAATAATCGCTGTTTGAAATTTAAGTAATTTTTATTATAGATAAGCCACCTAGTTTTAGGTGGCTTTTTTCACTACCATATAACCAATTAAACTTCGGGAAGGAAGTATGGAAAACTGACGCAGTTGTATTCTGGTGCAATAGTTGGTAAATCAGTAAAAGGGCAAGTTGTTCAATTTTTTGATAAGGTTGTAGCAAGTACTTAAGTACTTGCTACGAACTATCTTAAACTGTGATAATGCTTGTGGCAGACAACCTACTTACTAGTAGCCAATTAGGTGCAACACATCACGCAGGACGCTATAACCAGCTAAATCCCAAAGTAAATAAGCAAGGAATCCAATAGCCGCCAAACGACCATTCCAAATTTCGGCTTGAGGAGTCCAACCAAATAAAAATGCGTTACGGTCTACGCCGTTGTATTCGGGTGCCACAACTGGTAAATCGGTAGAAGGACGAGTTTCTTGAGTTGCCATTTTTTTCTCCAAAATTTAGTAGCTTTTTAGGTGTTTAGTTTCTAGTAGCCAATTAAGTGCAATAGATCGCGTAGGACGCTATAACCAGCTAAATCCCAAAGTAAATAGGCAAGAAATCCAATGGCTGCCAAGCGACCATTCCAAATTTCGGCTTGGGGAGTAAAACCAAACAGAAATTCATTGCGATCGCGGCCATTGTAAGCTTTAGGAATAGGTGGTAAATCATTAGGTGAACGAGTTTCCATTGTTTTTTCCTTCCAAATCAAGTTAGTTTTTGATTCTTTAAATGCTTTCCTAACCAATCAAGCGCAAAATGTCATGCAGAACGCTATAGTCAACTAAGCCCCAAAGTAAATACGCAATAAAGCCAATTATTGCCAAACGACGGTTCCATATCTCGGCTTGAGGAGTTTGGGCAAACATAAAATGATTGCGATCGCAACCATTTTATTCTGTTCAAATTATTGGCAAATGTCTGGAAAACCAAGTTGCCATTTTTTGACCTCAACGATTCGTTTGTTAACTTTAATGTAGCTATTAATAACTAGAATGCTTTCTGCCTGTAGGCACAAACCACAAGCACTTCTTATGGACGACATCGGAAAGGTATTGTTAAAATAAATCCACCTAGAGACGGTGATAAAAAATAGATATTTAAATAAATTTAAACTATTATCTGCAAGCCAACTAGTATTTAAATAGAATCACTCGCTATAAAGTAAGCAATTAAAATTAAAAATTAGCGTTACATAATAAATAATGGTTGCTAATTTTATCAATTATTAATACTGAGAGAAACTAAAAGTTATATCTTCCGCTGGATACAATTTTCAGCCCTTGGAGAGATGCTTTAAGCAGCTAAATTCTACGATTCTGATCTAAAGAGTTAGGTATTGCCATAGGTACAAACATAAATACTAAGAGTTGCTTCTCAAGAAATTCTTAATTCCCCCAAATTTAAACTTAGTAGGTAGAAGGAAATCCAATGTTCCAAAGTACGGAAATCATAGTGGGACTCTATAAACCACTATTATGGTTAGCACAGGTTCCAGGAGAACCCTCAAATGTCACGCCAGTACAGGCCTCGGCTCTCATTTCTGGGCCGCGCTTTTTTGTGGCTTTAATCTCCGGTGTGATTCTAGCCTTTGCTTTCCAATTAGTTCTAACTAATCTCTCCCTTGCAGCCGGTATTTCCTACCTGGGGCACTCATCTGATTCGGATTCAGATAATGGGGAAGCCGGAAATTTGGGCGGCAGTATTCGCAAAATCGGCACAGCAGTTGGGATTTGGACATTATTCACTGTGACGGTCGCCTTATTAATCGCTTCTTATCTAGCAGTAAAATTGAGCCTTGTGATCTCAGACCGAGGATTGGGAGCGATTCTCGGTTTGGTGATTTGGGGTGCTTACTTTTTGCTCCTAGTTTGGGTAAGTTCCACTACCGTAGGCTCCTTAATTGGCTCAGTTGTCAATACGGCAACATCTGGGTTTCAAGCGATTATGGGGACTGCTACCGCCGCACTAGGTGCGAAAGCAGTGAATAACCAAGTGGTAGCCACAGCCGAAGCCGCCGCCGCCGCTGTCCGTCGAGAACTAGGAAGCGCCATTGACCCCGTGAGTATCCGGGAAAACATTGAAGATTACTTAGAAAAGCTCCGTCCTCCAGAACTCGATGTGTCAAAGATTCGGAGTGATTTTGAAAATTTACTCAACGATCCACAATTAAAAGCGATCGCTGGAACTCCAGATATCCGCAACATCGACCGCCAAAAGTTTATCGAGTTAGTCAGCAGCCGCACCGATCTTTCCAAAAAAGACGTTAGCCGTATTGCTGATACCTTGTATAAAGTTTGGCAGCAAGTGGTAAGTCAACAACCGCCAACCGAAGACCGTTTGGGTGAGTTGATGGATTACCTGAAATCACTTCCGCCAGGACAAAGCAAGACAGACGAACTCAACGCCAAGCTAGATCGGTTATTAGCAGAAAAGGGTAGTTCCAAAGAATCTGACCAAAAGGCAGCTACCGGGCCAATTCAAAGTACACTCCAACAAGGATTATCTGCCTTAACCGGCATTGTGTTGGGACGCACAGATTTGTCTGACTTGGATGTGGAAAAAATCTTGGGTAGTCTCACTAGCGCTAAAGATAAAGTCACCGAACAAGCAGATAAGCTAGGCTTGCCAACACCATCACAACCCTATAGCCCAATTCGGGCTGATATCGAAAACTACCTGTACAATACTTATGCTTGGCAACTGAGTCCAGAAAGAATTGCCCAGGAATTTCATGATGTCATCTACGATCCAGCCGCTGACCCTGGAATCGTCCGTAGGGAACTAGAACGACTATCTCGCAATGATTTCGTCAAAATTTTGCAACAACGAGGATTGCTTACTCAAGGTCAAATTCAGCGCATTGCCAATCAGCTAGAAACTGTCCGCCAAGAAGTGCTAGTAACAGTCAGAGCTATTGAAGAAAGAGATATCGTCCAAGACTTGCAACGCGCAGTAGAAAGTTATCTACTCGTTACTCCCAAGGCAGATTTGACAGCCGAAGGCATTGAGCAGAATTTTAAACCACTGTTGGAAGACTCAGAGGCAGATTATGAAACCCTGACATTGCGACTGGCGCACCTTGACCGCCAAGAAATTCGGCAGATATTGCTACAACGTAATGATGTCCAGTTATATGAAGTAGATAGCATTGTCGATGAGTTGGAAAAACAACGCGATCGCGTCTTGGTAGAATCCAAAGGACTAGCAGAACAGGCACAATATCAAGCAGAAACCCTGTGGCTGAATGTAGAATCATATCTGCGTAACACCGGAAAATCAGAACTGAATCCTGATGCCATCCGCGCCGACTTCAAAAAGCTACTGGAAGATCCTCAAGCTGGGATTAGCTCAATTCGGGCGCGTTTGTCTCGCTTTGACCGCGATACCTTAGTGCAATTGTTGAGTCAGCGACAAGATTTGAGTGAAGATCAAGTTAATCAAATCATCAATACTACTGAAGAGTCATGGCATAATATTCGCCACACACCCCAAGCTGTAGTAGATAAAGCTAAAGAGCAATACGACTCTGTTAGCACCACGATCGCAGATTATCTACGGAATACTGGTAAACAAGAACTGAATCCAGAAGGTATTCAGCGAGATTTGACCAAATTGTTTGAAAATCCCAAAGAGGGAGCCGTCGCACTGCGTCGTCGCTTGTCGCAGTTAGACCGGGATACACTGGTGAAATTGCTCAGTCAACGCCAAGACTTGAGTGAAGAACAAGTCAATGAAATCATTGATTCCACCCAGAATTCGATTCGTAACTTTGTGCGTGCGCCTCGTCGCCTAGCTAGCCGTACACAACAAAGAGCAGAAACATTCAAAGCTTATCTAGAAGAGTATCTCCGCCAAACTGGCAAAGAAGAACTCAATCCCGAAGGTATCAAACGCGACTTGCAATTATTGTTGCACGATCCGCGAGTTGGGGTGGAAAGTTTTGGCGATCGCCTTTCTCAGTTTGACCGTGATACCATCATCGCTCTACTGAAAATTCGGGAAGATATTTCTGATGAAGAAGCAGCGCGGATTGCCGATAATATGGTGTCCGTAAGGGATCAATTTGTCGAACAAGTGCGGAACATCCAACGGGGCATTCAAGATGCAATTGATGGGGTTTTTGGCCGCATTCGTAACTATCTCAACTCCTTGGATCGCCCAGAACTTAACTATGATAGTATTAAGCGCGATATTCGCACAGTTTTTGACGATCCCCAGGCGGGATTTGATGCCCTGCGCGATCGCTTGTCCTCCTTTGACCGTGATACCCTAGTGGCCATTATGAGTTCTCGTGAGGACATCTCCGAAGAAGATGCCAACGGGATCATCGACCAAATTGAACGGGCACGCAACACAGTATTGCAACGTGCAGAACGCATACAGCATGAAGCCCAACGCCGTCTAGAACAGGTTAAGCATCAAGCACAGCGGCAAGCAGAAGAAACCCGCAAAGCCGCAGCTACAGCAGCGTGGTGGCTATTTGCCACAGCATTCGTCTCCGCCATTTTCTCTGCATTAGGAGGAGCAATTGGTGTAGTTGCACCGTAGTTTAACAAGTTGTCTCCGCTAACTTTTTAGCCTCCCGGAATGGGAGGCTTTTCTATGTTCAGGACGCATACTTTTACGCAGAAGCAAGCTACGCGTAGCATCTGATATAGAAGAAAGAAAAGGAACAAATATGTATTGGTGAATTTTGTGCAATACCAGAAAAAAGAATACAACAAATAGACCATTTGTAGAGACGCGATTCATCACATCTTGACCTAAAGATGTGTTGCAATCATTAATTGAATTGGTACAAGTATGCCTTTCAATATAGTCATATATGAATATTCTTTGTTGCTATAATCTCAGCAATTAGATGGGTGAAAATAGAATTGCTTTAATGTTTTAATGTTATAAAATAACTTGCAATCAAACCTCAGCCTCTTATCAATACATCACTCAGTAATTTTTGCAAGTTAATAACTATTACCTAAGTAGCAATCTCAAACAATGGAAAATACGTTAGTTGATAAAACCTTCCGTGACAGCAATGGCAAAATTGTTTTGGCTCAAATGCCAAACCCACCACTGATTCTTTGGATAGTAGCTAGTTTACTAACCCTAGTTTTTACAAGTGGTAAAATCAATACAGTGTTAGACTTTCTGGCAAATGGCTCCTTGTTTACTTGGGCATGGATGGAGATATTTCAAGGCGTTAATTATTTTCGCAGAGCGCTAGGTCTTGCGGTATTGATTGCTATGATCGTATATAAAATTCAGTAAAACTAACTAGTTAAGTAATAAATAATACTAACACTAGAGGAGTTTCTAAACTCCTTTTTTTTCCAAAGTTCCAAATGTGAATAAAGTCATACTGAAATTATGACTTTATTCCACTGTGTTTTCTGATTTAGTATCTTAAACTCAGAACAATACAGCAAATCAATTAACTCGTGCAACAAACAAAGCTTCCTATAAAGTTAATAGGTAAGAATATCTGTTCACAAAATATTGATAAATACTGTATAAAACTCAAAAAAATAATGGAATGGAGATTTGAAGATGAAACGTATTTTATTAGGTACATTACTTGCTCTCCCATTTGCAATTTCCTCCTTGCCGTCACAAGCATCAGCAGCAGAAATTATTGTTAGACCCAATGTTCATAGAGCTGCTATTGTGCGTAGACCTGTTGTCGTCCGATATCAACGAAAGTTAATTCCTGCACATTGGGAAACAGTACGACGCGGTAACAGGTGGGTTAAAGTTAGAGTTCCTGCTCGTTATGTAAATGTCAGAGTTTAATATCTAAATAGAGGCTAACAACTAAAGTTGTTAGCCTCTATTAGTTAAAATTTGGTTACTGAATAAGACTTAGAAGTAAATACAAGTAGCTGACATAAGTCAATTTAATCAACATGAATATATATCAAAATTCTCAGTTTTTTAAAAAACTTTTGATATTTCTACTAGGAATTAGTTTAGTAACAGCCTGTGATTCAATTCAGGCTGATGAAAAAAGTATAACTAAAGACAAAATCTTGATTGGTGATAATTATGGAGAACTATACGATCAAGGTAAATTACGTACTTACTATTTTTACACTCCAAAATCTTATAATCTAGACCGCTCGATGCCGTTAGTTTTAGTGTTTCATGGAGATGATGGTAATGGTCGGTCTATCAGTAATGTGACCCGCTTCAATGAATTAGCAGAGCAAAAAGGATTTATTGTTGTTTACCCAGATGGAATTGACCAAAAATGGAGTCTTAGAGGTAACGCTCAAGGAAAGGTAGATGATGTTTTGTTTATTAGTACTTTGATTAATCATCTTCAGCAGCAACTTAATATTGATAGTCATAAAGTTTATGCCACCGGTTTTTCTAGAGGTGGCATACTTACCCAAGCACTGGCTTGTAAGTTACCTAATAAAATTGCTGGTTTTGCATCAGTAGCTGGTTCCCTCCCAGCCAGACTTAAACCTAGTTGCCAGCCTGAAACTCCCATATCGATGCTAACGATCAACGGTACAAACGATCGCGACGTACTTTTTGAAGGTGATGACCACACTCAACGAGGAGCGCTAGTTTCGATCTCAGACATGGTAGAGTTTTGGCGATCGCACGATCGATGTACCTTATCGAATGCATCTTTGAATTTTTCTGAAGATAAAGTGAAAACCGCTATCTACACAGGTTGTAGTGGCAACTCCGAAGTCTGGCAGCTAGCGGTAGTAAACGGTGGACATTTCTGGCCTGGTGGTTCTTCAACTGACGAGAGCCTAAACAAATTCAATGCCAAGCTGGGACTAAACGCCAGTGAAACAATTTGGGACTTTTTTCAGCGTCACAGTTCATGAGTAGCTAATTTTTTAAACACCATTTTGCTTAAACCATGCCAAGAGGCGTTTCCAACCATCCTGAGCTTCTTTCTCGCGGTAGGAGGGGCGATAATCGGCAAAAAATGCGTGGGGTGCATTGGGATAGACGATAATTTCAGATTTGCTACTGCTGGACTTTAAGCGATCGCGCATCTGCTTTACTGTATCAAGAGTAATACCAGTATCTTTCCCACCATAAAGTCCGAGAATAGGGACTGTCAGTTTTGATGCAATATCGACGGGATACTGGGGCTGAAGTTTGGTAGCATCGCCCACAAGTTTCCCATACCAAGCCACACCTGCCTTCACCTGGGGATTATGTGCAGCATATAACCAGGTAATACGACCGCCCCAACAGAAGCCTGTAATTCCCAACTTCTCGCCATTACCCTTAGCTGACTTCTTTGCCCACTCTACCGTCGCATCAAGATCGGATAAAACCTGGGCATCTGGTACTTTGGCGACAATTGGACGAATTTCGTCTATATTGCTTAACTTCGAGACATCGCCTTGACGCACAAATAATTCGGGTGCGATCGCTAAATATCCCAACCGAGCAAATCGACGAGTGATATCCTGGATATGCTCGTGTACACCAAAGATTTCCTGGATTACCAGAACAATTGGGAAGTTTTCACCAGTTGCTGGTGCTGCTCTATAGGCAGGAATTTCGCCATCTTTGACGGGAATTTTCACTGCACCAGCTACTAACCCCTTGGCATCAGTAGTGATGACTCCGGCAGAAATGGGTTGTACTGCGAGGGCAAAACCTGTCGCCACTGTAGCTGTTGCAATAAATTTGCGGCGCGTTATTTCTTTCATCATCTCTACGTTGAATTACTAAGTTCCCTTATATTTAGGTTACTGTATGGTCAAATAGCGCGGAGGGGTAGGTGTACAAATTTCACAACCTAAAAAAAGTGCTTCTATCTCAACACCAGCAAGCGTTTCACCCCACTAATTGTCCAAATTCGTCCGCGCAATCTCTGAAATGCTTACAATAATTGAGTTTCAGCCTTCAACCTTTCCCAACACTCTTCCCAAAGAAATTCTCTAATGCTATGATTGCTCTACAATCGCGCAACCGCACCTTGAAAACTAAATATAGCTTGGCTTTCAGGCTCCCGCTATTGCAATTAATCAAAATCCCTATTAGGGATTGAAACTTTGACATACTCTTGACAAAACCTAAGTTGTAAATATTGCAATTAATCAAAATCCCTATTAGGGATTGAAACTCAATAGCCTCTATTACCTGCCATAGCTCCCAATATTGCAATTAATCAAAATCCCTATTAGGGATTGAAATCTAGTAATGGGTGGAAAAGAATCATAATGATGACAAAATTGCAATTCATGATAATCCCTATTAAGAATTAAAGGATGTTTGAAAAGTCCTTTTCTTAGTGGCAAAACGTTTTAGATCCCCCTAAATCCCCCTTAAAAAGGGGGACTTTGATTCCAGTTCCCCCCTTTTTAAGGGGGGTTAGGGGGGATCAACAAGTACCTAAAATCACAGCTAAATACTTTTCAAACAACCTATTAGCTGCCATTAATAAAGTAGTATTGTTCACTTATTCGCCTGTATCACTTGCAAACTTCCACCTGCATATAAAGTAGACTTAATCACTTCAAAGCCAGTCTTAGCTAACAACTCAGCTAAATCAGTTTTCAGTAATTCCCAAGCTGTTTCTGTCTCAAACAACAACAAAAACACCGATATCCCAGGCCAAAATATCGGATTTGTCGGAGCGTGAAAATCCACTAGCGTAAACACTCCTCCTGGCTTCAGCACCCGATAAACTTCATTAATAATTTTTCGTAATTGCTGAGGCTGCATCTCGTGTAATGCAACGCTGGTATGCACCACATCAAACAAATTATCTGCAAATGGCATCTCTTCAGCAAAAGCTTCTATGTATGAAGCTTGCGGTACATTTAGCCGCGCCCGTTGCAAAGACTTTGGTGAAGCATCCAAACCTGTTACATTTTGTGAAGTTTTTACTAAAAACTCCGTTGTTTGACCACTACCACAACATAAATCTAAAACCTGAGAATCTGAGTGAATTGTTAAGCCTTGCAAAGCAAGTTGCCGAAAACGCGCTTCACCACCTACACTTAAGGCTGCTAAACGAGAGATACCATCATATAACCACTGATAACGGTAACTCCAATCTCTTAAAATTGTTGCCATTGCATATTTCCTTGCTATTAAGCTTTATATTTAATAAAGATATATTGTTAACATTAGTAAAAAACCTGAAAAGATTGGGGGAAAGTAACTGCTATGGGTCGTGTAGGCGTCTTATTACTCAATCTCGGTGGCCCTGATAAGCTAGAAGATGTTGGACCGTTTTTGTACAATCTATTTTCCGATCCGGAAATTATTCGCCTACCATTTCGCTGGTTGCAAAAGCCCCTAGCCTGGTTTATTGCCACGCGGCGAACCAGAACATCTCAAGAAAATTATAAGCAAATTGGTGGTGGTTCTCCATTGCGGCGGATCACAGAAGCCCAAGGGGAAGCTTTAAAAGAACAGTTAGGTTTTTTGGGGCAAGAAGTTAATATTTACGTGGGAATGCGTTATTGGCATCCCTATACAGAAGAAGCGATCGCACAAATTACCCAAGATAAGGTAGAACACCTGGTAATATTACCACTATATCCCCAGTTTTCTATCAGTACCAGTGGTTCCAGTTTCCGGCTTTTAGACAAGCTTTGGCAAGAAGATCCAAAACTTCAACCGATTGATTACACCGTCATTCCTTCTTGGTATAAACAACCAGGCTATCTTCAAGCAATGGCGCAACTCATAGCCCAGGAACTTGAGCAATTCCCTAACCCCGATGAGGTTCATATCTTCTTCAGCGCTCATGGCGTTCCGAAAAGCTACGTTGAAGAAGCAGGCGACCCTTACCAAGCGGAAATTGAAGAATGTACTGCGTTAATTATGCAGACTCTCAATCGGCCTAATGCCCACACTTTAGCTTACCAAAGTCGTGTCGGCCCAGTAGAATGGCTCCAACCATATACTGAAGATGCCCTCAAAGAACTAGGCGCACAAGGCGTGAAAGATTTGGTTGTCGTGCCAATCAGTTTTGTCTCAGAGCATATCGAGACACTACAAGAAATTGATATTGAGTATCGAGAAGTAGCTGAAGAATCAGGAATTCACAACTTCCGCCGCGTACCGGCTCCCAATACCCATCCAGTATTTATTAATGCACTAGCTGAATTAGTGATTGATGCACTGAGAAACCCCAGTTTCAAGCTTTCGCAAGCTGCCCAAATGAAAAAGATGGTCAAGATGTACCCTCAAGAGCGTTGGGAGTGGGGTCTGACAACTAGTGCTGAAGTATGGAATGGTCGGATTGCGATGCTGGGTTTTATTGCCTTAATCGTAGAGCTGATTACCGGTCACGGCTTTTTGCACATGATTGGGCTTTTGCAGTAAATGAAAAGAGTTAGGAGTTAGGAGTTAGGAGTTTTAAATTTTTCTCGCTAACTTTTCACTCTTAACTTCTATCTTCATTCCTAACTTCTCACTTTTAACTCCTAACTTTTCTGCCGATACCAGTCATACCACTGCTTCGCACTACGAACTGCGAACCAGAGCATTATTAAAGCAATTACTCCTCCTTGCCAAGGAGCATCAAAGGCAAATAGTACTAGAGCAATGCACAAGGTATCTTGAAGAAAAACTGCCCACAACGGTAAGCCACGTAACCGATAGAACCAACCAATTTGGACAAGCTGGAGTACCAAAGCTAATAAACCTCCAATTATGGCAATCAGCCAGTTTGGGGTTGCTGTTGCGGTAGCTACTCCTAACCCCATAATTGCGCCCACGAAGGGAGACATAAGTAACTGAATCAGTTGGAGCAATCTTTGCCCCCATAGCTTTTTTGAGACTAATAATTCAATTAATGACAAACTAGTGAGGCAGCCTAATAATATTGGTGGAGAAATGTGAGATAAAATAGGAACTTGTGACCACAAGTTGCTACCCTGCAATAATCCAATAATTAGCAAAGGTATGCCTATTCTCATTCCTGCTGCCGCAGAGGCAGAAAGTGTGGCTAGGATTTCAATCATCAAAGCACTGTTAACACTAATAAATAAGTAAGTATTTGTTCTATATACTACCCAGTGCTATCAATAATTCCAGCATTAAACAGATTGCAATCTTAAATGTTGTTGGTATCTTAATACAGCATAATTCAGAATTCAGGAGTCAGAATGGGCTACGCTCCGATGCGCTCACAGAAGTAAAACAGGCTTTATACCTGCCTTTGAGACTTACAGCTATTTTTAGGTAAATAGACCACGCAGTAGGCGCACAAGTCCTTGCGCCCCGATGACGGGTGTGCTTCAAATACTTGAAAAATGATTGCGACAGATGGAAAACTGAAACACTTATCCAATGGATGTTTCACAATCCAAAATCTAAAATCCAAAATGGTATAACTTCAGTACCTCACTAACTTCAAATTCGCTGTATATCTTTTTTGTGATATCTGCGTACTTGTTGGGTAACTGGTTTGTAGTAAGCGCTTAAACGCTTACTACAAGCAAATTAATCCTAAATACCTAATCGTTGGTAAACTTCTTCTAAATGCCGCAGATGTTGCTGGGGGTCGAAACAAACCTCTAGTTCTGCTAAAGACAATTTTTGGGTAACACGCGGGTCTTTGCTAATTAAGTCTTGGAAGTTTCCTTCTGGCTGATTCCAAGCGGCGTGAGCGCTTTCTTGAACGATCGCATAAGCCTCTTCTCGGCTGCTTCCCTTGTCTATTAAAGCCAGTAACACTTTTTGGCTGAACACAACGCCGCCGTAACAGTTGAGATTGCGTTTCATGTTCTCAGGATAGACCAACAGGTTTTTGACCAAATCGGTTATTTCTGACAACATAAAATGCGTCAAAGTACAAGCATCTGGCAAAATTACCCGTTCTACAGAACTGTGAGAAATGTCTCGCTCATGCCATAAAGCAACGTTTTCTAAAGCTGCACCAGCATGACTTCTGACGAGTCGTGCCATTCCCGTCAGTCGTTCCGAACGGATGGGGTTGCGCTTGTGTGGCATGGCTGAGGAGCCTTTTTGACCTTTGGCGAAAAATTCTTCAACTTCCAAAACGTCTGTTTTTTGCAGGTTGCGAATTTCTACAGCAAAGCGATCGATGGTTGCTGCTACCAAAGCTAATTGTTGCACGTAGTCGGCGTGGCGATCACGGGAAATAACTTGAGTTGAGGCCGTATCAGGTTCGAGTCCGAGTTTTTGGCAAGCGATCGCTTCTACACGCGGTTCAATATTCGCGTATGTTCCCACTGCACCAGAAATCTTACCCACAGCGATCGTTTTGCGGAGTATTCTTAGGCGTTCTTGGTGTCGCAACACTTCTGCTAACCAACCAGCTAGTTTAAAACCAAAAGTAATCGGTTCAGCGTGAATACCGTGCGATCGGCCAGCCATCACTGTATGACGATGTTCCCGTGCTTTTTGGCGAATTACCTGAATTAAATCTTCCAGACGTTGCAACAATATATCTAAACTGGCAACTAATTGCAGTGCCAAAGCTGTATCCAAAACATCCGAACTAGTTAAACCCAGGTGAATGTAGCGTCCGGCATCACCAACATATTCATTGACATTTGTCAAGAAAGCAATGACATCGTGGCGGACTACAGCCTCAATTTCCAGCACCCGTTTTGGATCAAAATCTGCCTTGGCTTTAATTTCGTCAACCGCCTCAGATGGAATGTAACCAAGTTCAGCTTGAGCCTCACAAACAGCAATTTCGACTTGCAACCAAGTTTTTAGTTTATAGGCTTCACTCCACAGATTAGCCATTTCGGGTAAAGTATAACGCTCAATCACAGTTCAGCACAGAATACAACCGTCATATTTTACAGTTTAATTAATGTAGATCGCTTTTTAACGCTACTTTTTGCTCAGGGACGATACTAGTTTTTGAATCCGACATGATAATACTAATCCTGCCGTCAGCCTCTATATACGCGAACTTCACATCAGCTAAAAATTCTACACCTTGCTGACGTAACTTGCTCATCAACTCATCATCTGTAATTAACTCTCGTTGCAGATGGCGCTCAATCATCCGACCGTTTTTTACCAGTAGCAACGGTGGCGGATTCAGGAAACGTTGGAACTGGGGAAGTTTGTAACCCAACCAGTTCAGCAAGTAACTCCAAAAAATCACTGTTCCTACCAGGATAGCGCCTTCAGTAATTGATGTGTAATTACTTGCCATAGCATTTTGAGCAGCTTCCGCAAATAGCACAACTACGAGTAAATCAGTAATTCCTAGTGTTCCTAGTTGTCGGCTAGGAAGTAGGCGTAGCACTGAGAACAGCGCTAAATAAACCAGCGACCCGCGGATAATCAACTCAAAGATGCTGATGCTAGGAATAAAAATTGCTTGCCAATTGATAAAAAACCATTTTTCCATTAGCACTGATATTCTTCCTTGTTCAATGGACTTCTGGCTTGTTCAATGGACTTCTAGAAAAAATCCAGTATAAAAAGAATTCAGAATTGCTGAATACTCTACTCATAAACTGTGGCAAGAAAAAATAATTAACTGGACTGGATATTAGATACTTCAATATCTATCAGATTTACAAATATAAATCTCCAGTAATCAATGATTAAAATCGCTGGTTTTTTCTTTTCTGCTTTAAGCGTTTGGGCTTTCTAAAATACTGAAAGAAGCGATTGATAAAGCGAGAAGATGGCTTTTTATTAGCCGATGCTTGTTCTCTTGGAGGTTTGCCATTATAGTTTGTGTCATCAGATATATGTACAGCATTTTTAGTTGGAACTATACCGCTTCCATGCCTTCGAGAATAAACTTGAGTAAATTCTGCACCGAAGAAAAGAATCTGTGCGGCATAATTAACCCAAGCTAAAATTACCACTAGTGAACCAGCAGCACCATAGGTCGATCCAAAACTGCCATTACCTAAATATTGTCCTAATAAAAATCTCCCAATAGAGAACAAAACTGAGGTGAGACCCGCTCCAACTAAAACATCACTCCATGCAATTTTGACATCTGGTAGAACTTTAAAAATTAGTCCGAACAGCACTGTCGTGATCGCAAAAGAGATGATTAAATTGGCAATCTGCCAGATGAAATCGAAACCTGGCAACAAGTTACTAAAGTACGTTACTAATGTTGCTAATATCGTACTAATTACTAGAGAAACTAAAAGTAAAAAGCCAATTCCGATCACCATTGCAAAAGACAAAACGCGGAGGCGAATCATATTATTTATGCCACGTCCAGGTTTGGGTTTAACTTCCCAAATCGTGTTCATGGCATCTTGCAACTCAGTAAATAAGCCTGTAGCACCTAATAGGAGAACTACAACACTAATGATCGAAGCGATCGCTCCTGTTTTTGGTTGGTTAGCATTTTTGATAGCTGTTTCGAGAAACTTTGCGCCATCTACCCCGACTAAACCTTGAATTTGTCCGACAATTTGACCCCTTGCCGCTTCCTCTCCAAATACTGCTCCTGCGATCGCAATTACAATAATTAGCAATGGTGCAATGGAAAAAATCGTGTAATAAGCTAACGCCGCCGCTAACCGTGAGGCTTTATCGTCACTCCACTCTTTGAACGTCTCTTGTAATAACTTCCAAATTTCTTGCAAATTCATCCAATCAGTCTCCTTGTAGGGGATGTTGCTTAGTCCCTGATATATTGGATACTGATTTCGTGAGTTGTGGCATCCTCCCAAGGGTATTTGTGAAGCGTTCTTGGGGAGGAATTTAGAATTTTATAGTCACATGACAATGCGATGTTTAAGACGGGATACGCCTACCTGCCAATTGGCGATAATAAAGATGCGCTGATGTTGATCGAAGCAATGACACAGACCATAGCGATTACCACTCTTGAGGATGCAGAAAATCGATTTGGTTTTGTCCGTGTTGAAGACGAGCAATTTTTCTCAGAGTGGTATGAGGGATTGTCTGAAATTACGGAAGCGGAAAAAGCCTCTGTGGATGTCGTGCGGCGCAGGTCAAATTCTCAAGCGTATTGGTCAGTTAATTTCTCCTACGTCTTAGCGTTCCCTTTTCCCTTTTATTGCATTCTATCTATCGTGCGATACTGAATCGCCTCCGCTACATGATTGGTTTTTAGCTCATCTTCTCCTGCTAAATCTGCAATAGTCCGTGCTACTTTGAGAATGCGATCGCTTGCTCTTGCCGATAAGCCTAATTTTCTAATTGCTGCTTCTAATAAATTGCGGCTAGGATCGTCTAACTTGCACCATTTTTGGAGATGACGACTTTGCAAATGGGCATTGCAACGCAGATTTACTTCTCCTTGGAAACGGGTAATTGCGCGATCGCTTGCTTGTTGGACTCGTTCGCGTACTGATATTGATGTTTCTCCCGTCGGTTGTTGGGTAATTTCTTCTGGTTTCAAACGATTCACTGCAACTTGTAAATCAATTCGATCCATTAACGGCCCAGAAAGTTTTGCCCAATATTGCTCGCGTTGGCGGGGAGAACAAGTACATTGTTGGATGGTATCGCCATAGTAACCACAAGGACAAGGATTCGTACTAGCCACCAAAGTAAACTGCGCGGGAAACATTACCGATAATTTGGTGCGGGAAATTGTCACATAGCCATCTTCTAGAGGTTGACGCAGAAATTCCAACACATCTCGTTTGAACTCAGTTAATTCATCAAGGAACAGCACACCTCTGTGAGATAATGAGATTTCTCCAGGACGAGGAAAGCTACCACCGCCCACAAGAGAAGGCCCGGATGCCGAGTGGTGGGGACTGCGAAAAGGGCGATCGCGTACCAATGAACCACGATTTTTCAATAAACCAGCTACCGAATGAATGCGAGTCACTTCCAAAGATTCGGCAAAGCTCAACGGTGGTAAAATTCCTGGTAAGCGCCTTGCTAGCATGGTCTTCCCACTACCAGGCGGCCCGACAAAAATAAGATTATGCCCACCAGCCGCAGCAATTTCTAAAGCACGACGCCCATGAGCTTGTCCTTTCACATCATGCAAATCTGTGCCAGGGTAGGATACTGTTGCTGTCTGTGTTGTACTATCTATCTGCACAGGTTTGTAACGCCCCGGATTATTTAAAAAATCCACCACCTCAGACAAATGCTTGCAGCCGTAAACAGCCAAATCTTCAACCACTGCCGCTTCTTGGGCATTATCAGCAGGAAGAACTAAACCTGCAATTCCCATCTTTTGGGCTGCTGCTGCGATCGGTAATACACCAGCCACGGGACGCAAACTGCCATCCAAAGAGACTTCGCCCAAAAATAGATAATCTCCCAACAAATCAGCGCTAACTTGCTCAGAAGCCGCCAAAATTCCCACACTAATAGGCAAATCGAAACAGGGGCCTTCTTTGCGTAAATCTGCCGGAGTTAAATTAATGACTATTTTACGCATCGGAAAAGCAAAGCCAGTATTTTTCAGAGTTGCTTTGACTCTTTCTCTTGATTCTTGAATCGCTGAATCTGGCAGTCCCAAGACAACAATTCCCGGTAATCCCCCTGACACATCGACTTCCACGCCTACTTTGACGGCATCGATGCCCACAATTGATGCACTCCAGACTCTAGCAAGCATTGCTTATATAACAGTAAACCTTTAAAATCTCTAGCAGATGAGTTGGTAGATTGGCATTAGTGAAACCACATAGACGATTTTTCTGAATTAAGGGTAGTGGTCTGTCCCATTAATTTTGAGGGATAAAAGAACGAACCGCAAAGGACGCAAAGAGCGCAAAGGAAGAAAAGTTAACAATGAGTTCACCCATAAATTTCAAATTGATGGGTAAGCAAGTTAGTAGTAAGGACTTTAGTCCTTATTTCCTAAGCACTAAAGTCCTTACTACAAACCCTCAAAACTGCAAATAAGTCTCTTACAGCAATTCAAGAGGTAAAATAACTATTGGAAAAATTATTAAGAATATCAAATATTATTGATAATTGCACTGAACGCATTGGTCGATTTACTAGTTGGCTGGTGCTAGTAATGATAGTACTTGGCGTGTGGAATGTTATCGGGCGATATCTCGGAAGAATTAGCGGTAATAACTTCACTTCTAACGCCTATATAGAATCTCAATGGTATATTTTTGATTTAGTTTTCTTGTTGGGAGCAGCTTACACCCTCAAGCACAACGAACACGTGCGGGTTGATATTTTTTACAGTAATTGGCCGCCTGGACGAAAAGCACTTGCAGACTTAGTAGGGACTATATTTTTCCTCATCCCCTTCTGTATCATTACGATCGCTTTTTCTTGGGATGCGGTTGTGGCTTCATGGCAAATCAAGGAAGCCTCATCTGATCCTGGAGGATTGGGTCGTTATCCCATTAAAGCAATGATTATTGTTGGCTTTGTGCTGCTAATTTTCCAGGGAATTTCTCAGGCGATCAAAAATTTGGCAATTCTTCAAAGCAAGGAGGAAAATCATGACACTGGCTTATGAATGGCTGGGGCCAGTGATGTTTGCTGGTGCTTTGGTGTTGCTGTCGCTGGGGTATCCGGTGGCTTTTTCTTTGGGTGGTGTGGCAATTTTATTTGGAATATTGGGAATTAGCTTAGGTGTATTTGACCCAGTGTTTCTGACTGCCATGCCACAGCGGATTTTTGGCATCATGGCAAACTATACGTTATTAGCTATCCCTTACTTCATCTTCATGGGGGCAATGCTGGAGAAATCAGGGATAGCGGAGAGACTCTTAGAAACTATGGGGATTTTGTTGGGACGCTTGCGCGGCGGACTGGCTTTAGCTGTGATTTTGGTGGGGGCGCTGTTAGCAGCGACTACTGGTGTAGTGGCGGCGACGGTGGTGGCGATGGGTTTGATTTCTCTGCCAATTATGCTCCGCTATGGTTACAGCAAAGAATTAGCTACTGGTGTGATAGCTGCATCAGGAACCTTGGGGCAAATTATCCCACCAAGTGTGGTGTTGGTAGTACTGGGCGACCAATTGGGTGTATCGGTGGGCGATTTGTTCATCGGTTCGGTGATTCCCGGTTTGATGATGGCTAGTGCATTTGCCCTACACGTACTGATTGTGGCATTTTTGAAGCCAGATTTAGCACCAGCTTTACCTGCTGAGGTCAGAGATATTGGTGGTAAAGCTTTGGGAAGGCGGGTAATTCAGGTGATGATACCGCCTTTGATACTGATTTTGTTGGTGCTGGGGAGTATATTTTTTGGCATTGCTACGCCGACAGAAGCGGGTGCAGTGGGTTGTGGTGGTGCGATCGCACTGGCGGCTGCAAATCGTAAACTTACCTTAGAATCTCTGCGTCAAGTTTGTGATGCTACTTTGCGAATTACCAGCATGGTAGTTTTTATCCTATTTGGTTCCACAGCTTTTAGTTTAGTCTTTCGGGGATTAAATGGCGATCGCTTCATGTTCGATGTTCTCGCCAATCTCCCAGGTGGTAAAACTGGCTTTTTGGTTGTCAGTATGGCGGTAGTATTTATCCTCGGCTTTTTTATCGACTTTTTCGAGATTGCCTTTATTGTCGTGCCATTGTTTGTACCAGTTGCCCAAAATTTAGGTATTGATTTGATTTGGTATGGTGTAGTTTTGGGAGCAAATTTGCAAACATCTTTCCTCACCCCTCCCTTTGGCTTTGCACTGTTTTACCTGCGTGGTGTCGCCCCACCAGAAGTTACGACAAAAGATATCTATCGCGGTGTAATACCGTTTATTTTGTTGCAACTATTGGTGGTGGTGTTAATTATTGTTTTCCCTGGAATTGTCAGTTTCTTACCTTCTTTGGGAAACTAGTGCCTTTAAGAAACATCGCGCAATATCAAGGAACCCAATAATAATGTTTAAAAAGTCAGATCCCCCAGCAGTATCATCACTCGCGCAAAGATACTCTACGCTAAAGGAGACACGCTCTCAGTTTGCGTCGGGTGCAGTGATTTGTTAGACCGACGTTTGATCGGAAGTTTTACAACTTTACGCCCATGAGCAATCTGTTTCTTTCGTAGATCGTTAAAGATTGCGTTTAGGTCATAGTTAAATGAGCTAGCGTATTCCTCTCTGTACTTGTGAATTTCCTCTAAAATTTCGTTTTTATACATAGATTATTCTCCTGTAAAATCGTATCCCATTAACTCATAGGGTGTACAGATGACTGGTAATTCATATCCAAGTTCAGAGCTAATTTGTGATAGCTTTCTCTGGATTTGGGCGTTTGCCATATGCTTACAGTTCCATGTTAACAGGTAGTCTAAACCGTAAACTGTTGCTAATGACATATGCAAAGCATCATTAGAGGCTTTTGGTGGTAGGTTGCTTTGTTGCAAAAACTCTTGTGCAAGCTCTATCGCTTCTTTTGTGAGATCAAGAAACGTTAAGGACTCTAACAAATTCAGTCTTTGAGCCGCGATCGCTGCATCTCCCCTAGCCGCTTCATCCTCTACAATCTCAGAAGCATAAAGGATAAAAGAACCGCGACGAATATTCCACCAATCTTGCGTGATTTTCATGTTTGCTGCCAAAATCAAGTTTTCTGTCGATCTGGCAGTCAAGTATCCCAAAATACTGGTTTCAATATAGACGGTTTCGCTCACAGAAATCTCTAGAATTTATTTATCCCTCATCTACAGCGTTTAATTCTCCTTCTGAGGGTCTTGGATTTTCTTATGTCAACCCAATCTATAAGATCAGCGATCGCTCAGTGGCAAAACTACCATAACCTTATGATATGGAGGGGATTAGCGGTCTGACGACCAAATTCACCGAGAAAATTGTTAGCAAAGAATTTCTCTTTACTGTGTGGACTCTGCGCCTCTGCGCTTAAATAAATTACTTTTGAACCACAGAGGCACAGAGAGCGCAGAGAGAAAAGCAAAGATTTTATCTTATGTTATTAGAAGTGACAAAATTGGCATAACTTAATTCGTTAACGCGATTCCAATTAAAAATCTGCTGGCGAAAGGCTTTCCACTGTTCGTAAACTTGTTTAAAAGCCGCATCTTTGCTGGCATTTTCTTCAAATAACTCAAAGGAGATTTTCTGAGCTGCTTGTAGAATCTCCTGGCTGTAAGGAACTAGCTTTGTACCACCAGCTAATAACCGCGTCAGCGCTTGTCCATTTAAGGAATCGTATTGACTCAGCATATTCAAATTGGCTTCAAAACTCGCTGTCTTCAAAACCTGTTGATATTCTTTGGGTAGGCGATTCCAGGCGGTGAGATTAACTAACACATCCAAGGTTGGCCCTGGTTCCCACCAACCAGGATAATAGTAGAATTTTGCGGCTTTATTTAAACCGAGTTTTTCGTCATCGTAAGGGCCTACCCACTCAGCAGCATCAATGGCTCCCCTATCTAATGCTAAATAAACTTCGCCTCCAGGTAATACTTGCACGTTTACCCCTAAACGGGACATGACTTCGCCACCCAATCCGGGAATTCGCATTTTCAAACCTTTGAGGTCAGAAATAGACTTGATTTCTTTTTTGAACCATCCCCCCATCTGTGCCCCAGTACTGCCAGCAGGGAAACTAATCACGTTAAAGTTGGTATAAATTTTGTGTATGGCTTCTAATCCACCACCGTTATAAAGCCAAGAATTCTGCTGTTGAGCATTTAAACCGAAAGGTACGGAGGTGGCAAAGGCTAATGCTGAACTTTTGCCGATGTAATAGTAACTAGATGTGTGTCCGCATTCAACAGTCCCGGCTTGCACTGCATCGAGTACTTGCAATCCCGGTACTAACTCTCCAGCGGCAAAGGGCGTAATCTGGAAACGTCCATTGGTCATTTCTTCAACTCGCCGGGAAACTGTTTGAGCGCCGATAAAAGTACCTAAAGATTTGGGCCAGCTAGTTGCCATCCGCCAACGAATATTCGGCAATCCTGCTTGTACACTAGGGGATTTACCAGCTTGGCTACAGGAAACTAGAGTAGCAGCAGTTGCAGTGGCGATCGCAGCTGTGTTAAAAACCTCTCGGCGTTTCATAATTGTTCGTGATTTAAATTGCGGAAAATTTAGACTGATAGAGAATATTTATCAGGTTTTTGGCAATTTTTTAGCTTTAAGTACTAAATTAAACACGATAGGGACGCATAGCTATGCGTCCCTATCGTGTAATCCAGTTTTAGATGCTGAAACTTTCGCTTGTTATTACCACCAATGTTGAGGTATTTTCAGGTTTTCCGGTAGGATTGTTGTGCGATCGCCAATAGCCTGTTCAATCTGGTATGATTCTACATTTTCTGAGCCATTCAAGTTAGCTCCACAGAGGTTAGCTTCTTGGAAATTAGCTTCTTGGAGGTTAGCTGTACTCAGTAATGCACTTTCTAGATTAGCACCAGCAAGTTTTGCCCTTTGCAAGTTACTACCAATCAGGTTTGTATCTTGGAGATTGCTACCCTCGAAGTTGACTTCTTCTAAATTGGCATCACAAAGGATTGCTCCTTCCAAGTTGGCATCACAAAGGATTGCTCCTTCCAAGTTGGCATCACAAAGAACTGTCCCTTCCAAGTTGGCATCGTAAAGGATGGCTTGGGAAAGGTTCGCTTTTCTAAGAACTGCGCCTTGGAGATTGGCTTCTGGGAGGATTGCTTTTTGCAGGTTGGCTTCATAGAAGATTGAGCCACAAAGGCAGGTAACAGATAAGTCTGCTTCAGAGAGGTTGACTCTGGTAAAATTGACCCATTGCAAGTTTGCCCCGACAAAAATTGCTCTAGAAAAGTTAGCTTCGGTTAAGTCTGCATTACTGAGGTCTGTATTGCGTAAATCGAGTTTTTGATTGACTTGATCTTTATATGAGTCACGTCTGCCAATAACAGTTAAGGCTGTTTGAATATCTGTAGGAAGTTTTGATAATTGTAGTGACTCATCCTCATATTCCCTATTCACCGGGGCATTCTCGCGGATAAAAGCAGCGAGGATTTCCATGATCGTCCAATGATCTTTCGGAGAATCTTTGGCAATTCGTTCTAAAGCATAAATGGCGGCAAATCGCGTTTCAATCTTTTCATTTCCTAATTGTTCAATCGCTTTAGAAAAGCGTTCGGAAACAATTTTTTGGGGAGTTAATTGTGTCTGATTGATACAATTTCCGGTATTGTTATCCCAAGCTAGTGTTCCAGCTAAGAGTTGCATTAACAAGCTGTGGTTCTCATCCAGAGAGAGTCTGGAGGTATAGTAACCATTAATAATTAATGCCAATCCTCCAATAATTATGGCAATCGTTGTTAAGGCTTGCGTGATGTATTCAATTTTTTCTTGATTTGAAAATCCTTGAATATTTTCAAAAAATAAAATAATTAAAGTGAATGATAAAATAAATATAACTGAGACAAATGCCAACAAAGTGGTGAGTCCATTGGTCTTTATGAAAGACATGTCATAAGTCTTCATATCCGACTCCTTACGGAAGTAAATCTAGGTTGATTCTAAGAGTATCCGTAAGGTTATGATAGAGTACAAACACGGATAAAATTTGCGAACCATTAAATCTACTATATAAAAATTATCTATATAACAGTCCTGAATCATTCGCAATCGACAAGATTATCGACTTTTTAGAAAAGTCAACTTAAGCCTTAGCAAATGGAATGAGACTGTTGGCGAATTCTTGATGGGTTTGACCCCTCACCCCTAAAACCTTGGTTTGGCGTTCCTTTCCCGCCCTGAAATAAATTTCGGGCTAATAGCTCAAGTCCGTTGAAACGGACTCCAATCAGGGAAATCAAGAGCAATAGATAATGATGGGTTAGGCCCCCTATGAATTCGCCAGCAGAGTCATGGAATTCGCAGCTACACAGGCACAGTCCGCCTCCTCGGACTAAGGTCAAATCAAAGCTTTGAAACCCACGGAGGTGGGTTTTGTTTGTGTAGACGCGGTTTCTAACCGCCCATTTCGCGTTAAGTTGACACCAATGAAGCCCTTGCGCCCCTAAGCGTGGTCTATTTATCTGAAAATAACTGTAAGGCAAGATACGGCGATTTATCGCGTCTTTGCGATCTCGAATTTTCATCAAAAAACCTTAACCGAACCGTATTGACACAACATTTTCTGCATTACCCGGAGTATTCCAAGCAATTAAAAAGGCCATATTACTTGTGAAGAATAGTTCAAAATCTATAACGTTAATCAGCTTTATCTAATTACTCAGGTTGATAATAAACCCTAAGTAGATTGGACTAAGTTAGAAATCGCTATGAGCAATTCCTCTGGTGCTACAGGTTTAACGATGTGCTGTTGAAACCCTGCCCTTAGTGCGTATTGCTGATTGATTTCGCCTGCATAAGCAGTCAGAGCGATCGCAGGCATCTTTTTTCCCCCGATTTTTGCTTCCAGAGTCCGCACCTGTTGCATCAGCATATAGCCGTTCATCTCTGGCATCCCAATATCGCTAAGTAAGATATCTGGCTTTGACTCGGTTAGTGCTTGTAATGCTTCATATCCTGATGCTACTGCGGTGACGATCGCACCAAACTGTTCCAGCACAAAGCTGAAAAAGTCGCGGGTATCATCATTGTCATCCACAACCAGCACTTGTAAACCCATGAGGGGAGAGGAGGGAAAAACGGCAGTTGAGGAATCAGTATTTGTGTCATCTTTGATTGTTGCATTGTCTTTGATGAGGGGCAACCTCACTGTGAAGATCGCTCCTTGCTCCTCGCCTGGACTTTCCGCCCAAACTGTTCCCCCGTGCATTTCGATCAAGTGACGAGCGATCGCTAAACCTAACCCTAATCCACCAAACCTTCTAGTTGTTGTACTGTCACCCTGACGGAAATAATCAAATACATGAGGTAGAAAATTCGGGTCAATGCCTTTACCTGTATCGCTGATGGTAATCTGCGCCTGAGCATTGATGCACTCCAATTGCACACTTACTTTTCCCTCAGTCTCAGTAAACTTGATGGCATTCGATAGAAGATTCCAGAAAACTTGCTGTAAGCGGGCTGGATCGCCCAGAACTTTCCCCACGCTGGGATCGAGCATCATCTCAATCTGAATAGTTTTAGCCTCTGCTGCCAAATGCACTGTTTCCATTGCGGCTTCAATGGTGGATACCAGATCGACTGGGATCGTGTTAAGGCTGAGTTTGCCTTGGAGGATGCGAGAAACATCTAGTAAGTCTTCAATGAGTTGAGCTTGTAATTTGGCATTGCGCTCAATAGTTTTCAGGGCTTTGTTGAGCGATTCCTGATCAAATTTCCGGCTCTGCAACAGTTTTGCCCAACCGAGAATCGGATTCAAGGGCGATCGCAATTCGTGGGAAAGTACCGCCAAAAACTCATCTTTGATGCGATTAGCAGCTTCAGCTTCCACCCTGGCTGTTTGCTCAAGTTGCAAAAGGCGATCGCGTTCTGATTCGGTGCGTTTGCGATCGGTGATATCAGTTAACATGGCGATCGCACCTAAGCACTCACCCTGTTCATTCAAAATCGCTTTTGCAGAAATCAGTGTCCAGATGTACAAACCATCCTGGCAGCGCAATCGCCCTTCTTTAAGATCGCTCCCTTCTCCTTTGAACCACTCCAGTTTCTCTCGATCTGCAATATCATCACCCAGATCCATAAAATCAAATATAGAACGACCGATTATTTCTTCTACCGGATAACCCAACATCTGAGATATTCGCTGATTCACAAACTCTGTTCGGGTTTGGGAGTCAATCATCCAGATTCCCTCATAAGAGGTATCAACAATTCGGCGATACTTGGCTTCACTCTTTTGTAAAGACTCCTCTGCTTGCTTGCGCTTACGCCGCTCCTTAGCTTCCCGCAATGCGCGTTGCACTGAGGGAACTAACCGCCCTAGTCGTTGCTTTAATACATAATCGGTTGCACCGTTCTTCAAAGCTTCAATCGCTAATTCTTCACCCAGTACGGCAGAGACAAAGATAAAAGGAACCTCTGGAGTGCGATTTCGGGCAATTTCTAAGGCAGAAATTCCATCAAAAGACGGTAGGGCATAATCGGCAAGAATTAAATCGAAAGCCTCTGTTTCCAAAGCAGCTAGGAAATCAGCACCGGTTTCGACTCGGATCAGTTCGCAATTAATTCCTCCTTCAGTTAGTATTGCTTGGGCTAGCTCTACATCTAACAGGCTATCTTCCAAAAGAAGGAAACGCAGGACATTCATCAGTTGCTCTCCTTTTGAGGATGAGGTGCGGGAGGTAAAGCACCAACGGGAGGCTGATTGATCACTGCCCAAAATAGGCCGACACCTTTAATAGAATCGACAAAATCATGGTAATCTACTGGCTTCACAACATAAGCATTCACCCCTAACTCATAGCAGCGAACTAAATCCGGTTCCTCGCGTGAAGAAGTCAGTACCACTACTGGAATTACTCGCATTACGGGGTCAGATTTGAGTTGTACCAACACTTCTAGCCCATCGATTTTAGGCAGTTTCAAATCGAGTAGAACTACAACAGGATACCCTTCCATTCGTAACCGGAACAACCCCCGACGATAAAGATAATCTAGTGCTTCTTCGCCATCACGTACCACCACTACTTCATTGGCGAGATGGTTTTCTGACAAGGCAGCTAGGATTAACTCTGCATCGTTGGCACTGTCTTCAATTAGCAGAATTCGCTTCAGTTCTTTCATTCACTCTCCTTCTTGGACAATTTAGGCAGCGAGAAATAAAAAGTGGCGCCACTGTCAACTACAGCCTCTGCCCAAACTCGACCATTATGCCGATGAATAATGCGTTGCACGTTTGCCAATCCAACACCAGTGCCTTCAAATTGTGGGTCGCTATGCAGGCGTTGAAATACTCCGAATAGCTTGTGGACATATTGCATATTAAAGCCTACGCCGTTATCTTGTACAAAAAAGACAACTTCGTTTTCATTGTCAATACTGCCAACAGTAATTTCTGCTGGGTTTCGAGTCTGGGTATATTTTACGGCATTGCCTATCAGGTTGCGAAGCACCAGCCGTAGCATAGAGGGATCGCCCTGCACTTCTGGCAGTGACTCAATGTGCCAATGGATTCTGCGTCCTGGGGTTTCTGCGAGCGAGTCGCGTTTTACTTCTTGTACCAATTCCTCCATATTGAGATTGATGTAGCGCATTTCGGTGCGCCCCATGCGAGAAAATGTCAGCAACTCATCAATTAATATCCCTGCTTGTTTGGCAGTTTCGGCAATTATTTTTAAATAGCGCTGACTTTTTTGATCTAAGCTTGTTGAGCTATGGCGTTTCTGAAGCAATTCTACAAATCCGGCGATGTGGCGCAGCGGTGCCCGCAAGTCGTGAGAGACTGAGTAAGAGAAGGATTCGAGTTCTTTATTGGCGGCTTCGAGTTGGGCAGTGCGCTCTTGAATTCGTTGCTCTAGCATTTCATTGAGTTGTTGCAAGGCGGCTTCGGCAACCTTGCGATCGTGAATGTCGCTGGCGATGCCCACCCACTTGATAATCTGTCCAGCTGCATCTCGAAATGGTAAACCCCGGACAATATGCCAACGATAGCTACCATCAGAAACTTGACGAAAGCGAATTTCTACTTCGTAGTTGGTCGCGTTAGCAATAGCCTGCATCGAAGTTTTTAAGACGCGATCGCGATCATCGGGGTGAATGGCATAAATCCAGCCATAGCCAGTGGTCTGCTCCATTGTCAGTCCGGTGTAGTCTAACCAGTGTTGATTGCAATAGGTAATACCACCATCGCTATTGCCCATCCAAATGGCCTGTGGCGAGACTTCCGTTAAAATTCGGTATCGCTCCTCGCTGTCACGTAGCGCTTCTTCTACCAACTTGCGATCGTGGATATCAACACAAGAGCCGATATAGCCGAGAAACTCCCCCGTTGGTGCAAAACGAGGCACACCAGTATCAAAAACCCAACGGTATTCGCCATCACAGTGTCTGAGGCGATATTCCATTTTAAATTTTTGTCGGGCATCAAAGGCATTGGTGTATGTGTCTAAGCAACGCTGAAAATCATCAGGATGAACACCTTCAGTCCACCCATAGCCCATCTCTTCGTCCAGAGTCCGCCCAGTAAAATCTAGCCAGGGTTTATTAAAGTAGTTACAAAGTTTGTCAGTGCCGGACATCCAAATCAGTACGGGAGCAATGTCTGCCATGTGGCGAAAGCGTAATTCACTTTCGCGCAACGCCGCTTCTGCCTGATCGCGATCGCGTAGCGCAGCTTGCTGTTCGCTAATATCGGTGACTAACGCTACATACCCTTCAACGATTCCCTGTTTATTAAACTGGGGAGCGTAAATAGCATTAATGTAACGTGTCCCACCATCTTTATAAGGAACTTCACTTTCAAAAGTAACCTGCACTCCTGCTAGTACTTGTTCCACATAAGGACGAAGCACTTCATAAGCGGGTTCACCCAAAACTTCCCAAAGATGCTTCCCATAAACTTCTACCGTCGAATGCCCAAACCAATCTTGATAGGCTCGATTGTTGAAGCGGTAGCGTTGTTCTGAATCTACAAAGGTAATCAGAACTGGCAGCGTATCTGTAATTAAACGAAGTTCTGTTTCTCGTTGCCGCAGTGCTTCTTCCATGAGCTTACGGTTGGTGATATCGCACCAGCAATCTATTGCACCGATAATTTGATCTTGGGAATCTCGAATTGGCACTACATTAGCGATCGCTGTAATTGTAGTACCATCTGGGCGTTCAATGATGCATTCTTCATCGCGGATCGTTTCACCATAGCGCGTAGCTCGGTATAAAGGTAGTTGCTCTAAAGTGAGGGGCGTGACACCATCAGCCAAGAACAGGCTGTAGAGCTGAACATAAGATTCAGAAGACATACCCACGAGAGATTCATTCGGTCTGCCCAAAAGTTTTTGCGCGAGTTTGCTGTTAGCGATAATTGGGAAATCAGGGGGGCCACCAGCGATCGTAATTCCCTCGGGGACGTGTTCTAGGAGCATTTGCAAAATGCTCTGGGCTTCTTCTGCTTGGCGGGAGCGATACTGGGCTTCTGCTTGGGCTTGCTTGCGTTCGCTTAAGTCAAGAACAAAACCAATGATTGTCCGATCTCCCTGTTTAGCAAAGCCGAGTAAAACGGGAACTAGAGAGCCGTCTTTGCGGATGTATTCCTGCTCAAAGGGCTTACAACTCCCAGTAATTGTCAGTTCTTGAATTGATAGCTCACTCACCTCAATATATTCGAGTGGAACGATCTCGCCCCAGCGAATTCGACCAGAGCGCAAATCCTCGCGTGTATAATTGAGCATTTTGAGAAAGGCATCATTGGCTTCAATGATTAAGCCATTGAGATCGGACACAATCACCCCGATAATACTAGACTCTGTTAAGCGACCAAACCGTGCTTCGCTTTCGTGTAGTGACTTCAGGTTCGCCTCAGCTTGCTGTTGGGCTGTGCGGCGTGATTCGTTAAGCCAGCTGATTAACCCTGCTGTCAGCATGAATGCTAACAAGGGAACTACAATATTCGGATTTGTAATGTTCTGCGGATGGAGTGGCTTAAAAAAGAAGTAATTGACTGTAAAAGTAGACAAAAGGGTTGCAACTAATCCTGGCCCTAAACCACCGTACCAGGCACTCACCATCACCGCAGCAAAAAACAGCGCCGCAGGCGTTGGAATAAGATATGGATTGAGTAGCAGAGTTGCCCACAGTGCTAAGGCAACGGATAGCAAAGCAACACTATAGTGCAGCAGTTTCTCTCGGATGAATGTGCTTTTGTCTCTACCACTAGCAAAGATGTTTTGAGGTTCAGATGCCTTCGCCTTACGACTCATAACCCTACTTTGCTTCTGGAAAATACTGATTTAGCAGTCTTTTGCCGGGTTCACCCATTTTCGGTAACGTTTCTTCTACTAGTTTTAGCGCTATGTGTGAAGGGACTGTATGACTTTTCTCCCAACGGTTGACTGTTTTGCAGGAAACTCCTACTTTAGCAGCAAACTGTTTTTGAGAAAGATTGATCTGCTGACGAAGTTCCCGAATTAAATCTAAAATTTCCAGCCGTTTTGTTACAGACATCTCTGTATTTTATCCCGATAGGATAATTAGCGTAGGATAGATGTCTTATTCATTGTCTCTTACTTGGGAAATATTTTCTCTGTTTTCGTCTCGAAGTGAACCGTTTGAGTTCAAAGCTTCGACGATGAAGCTAAAAGGTTCGACGATGATGCTCAGAGGTTCGACGGTGAAGCTAAAAGGCTCAACGATAATGCTCAGAGGTTCGACGGTGAAGCTAAAAGGCTCAACGATAATGCTCAGAGGTTCAACGGTGAAGCTAAAAGGCTCAACGATAATGCTCAGAGGTTCAACGATGAAGCTAAAAGGTTCAACGATGATGCTCAGAGGTTCAACGGTGAAGCTAAAAGATTCAACGATGATGCTCAGAGGTTCAAGTTTCAGTATCTAAGGGTGAAACTTGAGCTTTCTAATGTTCGGGTAGTTGAAGATTTTCCGGTAGGATGGTTGTGCGATCGCCATAAGAGGATGTTTTAAAAGTCCTCTTCTCGGTAACAAAAAGTTTTAGATCCCCCTAAATCCCCCTTAAAAAGGGGGACTTTAATTCCAGTTCCCCCCTTTTTAAGGGGGGTTAGGGGGGATCACCAAGTTCCTAAAATAACAGCCAACCACTTTTAAAACAACCTCTAAGAATGAGTTTAATTTGATCTACTAGTTTTTAATTGCGATTGTGAATTCTATCGTGGGTAGGCATTGTTCAAGATGCTAAAACTTCACTGAGGATAACAACAGGTAAACCAGGAACATTACGAAAGCCTTTATCGTTAGTAATAAATTGGTTAGAATTAACAGATAAAGCTGTTGTAGCATGAATAGCATATTACGCAATGGAACAACTAAAACCTCCATTAATATTAGTTCACTGCTGATGATTTGAATGTCTCCTGTATAAAACTTAGACCAGAGTTGTTGCAGAAGAGAGTAATAATCAGGGTTGCCTTCAATAGTATAAATAGCCACCGAAGTATCTATAGTATAAATAGCCACCGAAGTATCTATATAAATAGAGCCGCTTGTTGGAAGTATTAGCTGTCCCATGATAAGCGTTCTTCTTGTAGTTGTCTGTCTATATCCTCAGCAGATCGAGAAGGGTGTCTCCTACGGCTTTCTTCTATAATGTCCAGTACAGAACGATGTTTGGGTTCAGTTTTTTCTGGTAAAATCACAAATACATCAACGCTATCGCCTATTTCAGCTTCTGGAATTTCAATTTCTATTTTGTTTCCGGGTAAAACCTTGGTTGTGATACGTAAAGCTGATTGCATGGTTTTTCCCTCAAAATTTATTAATACTGTAGGCAAGATTGTTCTCTTCTATATTCTCCTACAACCTTTAGAGGGCGGTAGTACTCTCATCTATTTCTTGTTTTTCGTTAAATGATTGAAGAAGAATTCAGAAGTCAGAATGGGCTACGCCCCGCTGCGCTAACAGGAGTCAGAATCAATATGCTTCTACGATACGCTATGCGTAGCTTGCTAATAAATAAAATTAGAACTATATAGCATTTCTCAGTCTGGTAAAGTACAGTAACAAGAATGGGTAAACCA